>JAJQHI010000052.1 GCA_021199825.1 Bacillota bacterium | reverse complement strand
CGTGATATGACGCGCCTGTTTCACGCAAAAGCCCGACATCCCTTTTAATCGGACCCCATTCCGACTTGGAGCATATTCCGGGCAGACCGTGAAGGGAAGCGTACTCGCCATCGTGTATGACGCCTCCGTGAAGAAGGCTTTCGTCCTCGCAGTGCGCGACAATTACCTTGCCAAGCTTTTTTGCCCGCATCATGGCAGCCCTCATCATCTCCGCGTTCTGTACGCCGTGACCGTCGTCCGAAAACGCAAACGCGTACGGCGCCATCGCGTCCATGTCGGCTAATTTCTCGCCCCGCTGCCCCTTCGTAATCGCGCCGTAGGGCAAAACGTGTATTTTTGCGTCGCGCTTTATAATATCAAGCTCGCCCTTTATCGTTTCCGCGTCATCAGGCACGGGATTTAAGTTCGGCATGGCGCAGACCGTGGTGTAGCCGCCGCGGGCTGCCGCCATGGAGCCTGTTTTTATCGTTTCTTTATAAGAAAAACCCGGCTCGCGGAAATGCACGTGCACATCCGCGAAACCGGGGAATATATAAAATCCTTCTGCATTGATAATCTCTGTGTCAAAATCACGGGATTCGGTGACAACTCCGTCGTAAACCGAAAAATTCCGCCGGCGAAATACACCGTCGGTATAAACCATAGCTCCGGTAAACGTTGTCATTTTGCGCTCATTCATAGACGGGAAGACCTCCACCTTTTTTATGTTTCAATGATACCACACCTTTTGCGTTTTGTCAAGCGGCAAAGAGGCACGAATGCGCATTTTTCTTTTCGTTCCACTTTTACATGTTCGTCACACACCTTTCACAGATTCTGTGGTATAATCTTATGAAGCATGATGTGCGGTCTTTGTGCATTGTCCGCACACGTATGATGAGGAGGAAATGTGTTTTGATTGAGGTATCACATCTTACAAAAAAGTACGGCGGAAATCTCGCGGTGGACGACCTCTGCTTTACGATTGAACCCGGAAAAATATACGGATTTTTGGGGCCCAACGGAGCCGGAAAGTCCACTACTATGAATATTATAACCGGTTGTCTTGCACCGACGTCGGGCGAGGTAACGGTGAACGGGTACAGCATAGTCGAGGAGCCGATTGAGGCAAAGTCATATATAGGCTACCTGCCCGAAATACCGCCGCTTTACGTTGACATGACGCCGTATGAATATCTGCGCTTCGTAGCGGAGGGAAAGGGCGTCAAAAGGAGCGAAATTGAGGAGGAGCTGCTTTACGTGATGGAGGAAACAGCCATCGTTGACGTGAAGGACCGCCTCATAAAGAACCTTTCAAAGGGGTATCGTCAGCGTGTGGGAATCGCGCAGGCAATGATAGGCGACCCAGATGTGATAATTCTCGATGAGCCGACGGTCGGACTTGACCCGCAGCAGATAATTGAGATCCGCGACCTGATTAAATCCCTTGGCGAGGACAACAGAACAGTCATTCTCTCAAGCCACATTCTGACTGAGGTCGCGAGCGTGTGCGACAGAATACTTGTTATCTCGCACGGGAAGCTTGTCGCGAACGACACAATGGAGAACATAAGCAGCTCGATGAAGTCCGAGACCATCATGGACATCACCGTTAAGGCGTCGCCCGAAATCGTCTCAAGGGTCCTTGACCAAATCCCTGAGATAACCTCATATGAGATAACGGAGACTGACGAGAGTGTAACAAAGGTGAAGCTTCGCTATCCGACAGAGTGCGATTTGCGCGAGACTGTATTCTTTGGCTTCTCCGATGAAAGATGTGCCATTATCGAATCCGCCGTTGAGGAGGAATCCCTTGAGGATATATTCCTTAAGCTCACCGGAGAGGAAAAAAAGCCTGAGGCTCTTCCCGAAGCCGACGAGGATGAGGACGAGGAAGAATACGAAGACGATGAAGAATATGATGATGACGAAGACGAAGAAGAAGAAGAGTACGGCGATGATGAGGATACCGACGCCGATGAGGATGAAGAGGAGGATGAGAAATAATGCTTGCCGTATATAAAAAGGAGCTGCGCTCATACTTTAACAACATGCTCGGATGGGCTATAATGGCGGTGACGCTCGTCTTTATCGGATTTTTCTCCGTCGTAATCAACATAAACAACCTGTCTCCATTATTTGATTACGTTCTCATTTATATGATAGGCTACTGCATTTACGTTGTGCTCATACCGTTTGTGACGATGAAATCAATCGCCAGCGAACGGCACGACAGAACAGAGCAGCTTCTGCTCTCCCTGCCTATACCGACGTGGAAGGTAGTTCTCGCAAAATACCTGGCTGAGATGACGTTTGTATCTATACCGCTTGTCATTTCCGCCGTTTATCCGCTGATTTTCTCGCTTTTCGGAACGATAAACTTCGCGACCGTTTACGCGACATGGGTGACGCTCTTCTTTTTGCTCGCCGCCATGGTCGCCATGGGAACGTTTTTCTCCTCTCTTTTTGAAAATCAGATTGTTGCCGCGGTCAGCACGGTCGGAGTGTTCTTTATTCTTTATTTCCTTTCAAACATAATCTCCGCTATGCCGTCCTCATCGCTTTTCTCACTTGTCTGCCTTTACGTTCTGGCTCTCGTATTCGGGCTTATAGTAAAGTATCTGACGCGCGACACGACCGTTGGCATAATATGCGCGGCGGTGCCTGCACTCGGACTTCTCGTTTGGTATATTATCGATTCGGACGCTTTTTCGGGGCTTTTCGCAAATATGCTCTACGGGCTTTCGATATTTGATAAGTTCTTCAACTCGGTGGGATACGAAATATTTGACCTGACGGCTATAATATATTATATCTCGCTTTCGGTTGTGTTTGTATTTATAACGGTTCAGTCGGTCGAAAAGCGCCGCTGGAATTCATAAACGGGAGGGCATACCAATGGCAAAGGATAAAGAAACGCGCGAGACCTCCGCATCTGACGCGGAGACAAAAAAATATAAAAAGGTTTCGCGCCGTCTCGGCGGATACAGCACGGCTATGATTGTAATAGTTATAGTCGCCGCCGTCGTTATAAACCTGATTGTCGCGCAGATACCGACAAAATACACGAACCTTTCAACCTCGACCACTGATTACTACTCAATCTCGGATACGACGCTTGAGATTCTGGACGAGCTTGAGACAGACCTCACAATTTACTATGTCTCAACCGTCACAAGCAGGAACACGCAGCTTTATAACTTCGTGACCCAGTACGCGGACCTTTCCTCTCATATCACGGTTGAAATGCTTGACCCTGAGGCCAATCCGACAATTCTTGAAACATACGAAATCGAATACGAAAACAGCGTGCTCGTTTCAAGCGACCTTCGCACAGAGATGATAAGCTATGTTGATTTCTATTATTCGGAGTCGGAGCAGGAGCAGTTTGAAGCTTACGCCACATATTATGCCGCATATGGAATATCCGATATAACAGAGATGTCATACAGCTCATTTTACGGAGATTCCGCGCTCACCTCAGCTGTAAATTACGTTACGGTTGAGAATATCCCGACGGTATATGTTCTCTCAGGTCACGGTGAGGATGACGTTCCCACTATGTTCTCCTCAGCGGTTGAGAGCGTGAGCATAGAATGGGGCACGCTTTCAAATATAGTCGATTCGGGCATCCCCGATGACGCCTCGATGATAATCATAAACGACCCGTCCGTTGATTTGGCGGAGGGCGAGCTTTCGGCGCTGGAGGCTTACATTGACGGCGGCGGAAAGATTCTTCTCGTGACGGGACTCAACAACTATTCAAGCGATAAC
>JAJQHI010000176.1 GCA_021199825.1 Bacillota bacterium | reverse complement strand
CATAAGCCTTTGTCAATGACCCGCTACTTTAAATTTATTAACATTCTGTAAAACCTGAAATTTAGCATAGTAAATCTAATAAATTCGCGCCGCCAAATAAAAATAAAATATCCCCGCAGATAAGCTATACAGCTCTCCGTGGAGATATAATTTTTATTTATTCTACGATTTATCGCTTCGCCTCATCCCAGCCTATTATAGCTCCCCTCCTAAAAGTTTTTGGGGGTTCAATGGATTCGGAATGAAATTCCGAACCATGGGGGAAACTTTTTTCAAAAAGTTTCCCCCAAAATTACTCCCCACTCCCCACTACTCACTACTCACTCTCATTCACGTGCATGTCATACTGCCGGGCGATGGCGTCCCACGCCGTGCGGTCAACATAATCCCCATCAGGGAGAAAGTTCCTGTACCGAAAGCGCCTGACCCCTTCAGCCGTGCGCTCATCATATACCCCCGTCACGGGTACGCCGCCAAGCTCGTCATAAATAACCGCCAGCTCGCCTAACATAATCTGAAGCATCATCACAAGGCGGCTCACCTCGCCCTTTTTGATTTTGTACCCCTTTATGTAGGGAAACGGCGAGATTGACCGCGGGCGCGACATCTCCGCTGACAAACGCCCGTAATCCCCCGCGACGGCATCCCACGTTTCCGCGTTAATCAGCCCTGTAACGTGAAGCCCGCTTGATGCCTGATATGCCCTCACCGCCTCGGCGGTCGCCTCATCATACGTGCCTGACGGTATTATCGGCGCGATGCCAGAACCGCCCGCGCCCTCCTCCATCACATATGACAGCATCTCCTGGAAGCGCCTGATAACGGCGCTTTTGTCCTTTATATCATAATACCCTCTGTCCAAATATGTATCTCCTCCGTTATTGCTCCGTACCGGGATACTGGACCCCGGACGCCAGATTCCCGTCGTATATGCTCCGATATACCTCAGCGATTAAATTCCACGTATAGCTCGATACAATTCCCGTCACCGGAAGACCGAAATATGCCTGAAACTCAAGGACGGACGTTTCCGTCGCTGCGTCAAACGTCCCCGTCAGGGGCGGCGCGCTTATCGCATCATAAGCCGACGCGATGAGCGTGAGATATTCCTGAAGCGCTGTCACATACTCCGACACCTCGCCGAGACGCAGCGGATAGCCCGGATACGGCAATGTTGAGCTGTCGAAATACTCCCCGCCGAGCGACTCAAGATACGCCTTGTACGTCAGATACATCTCGTTCCACACCGCCGAGTCAACCTCTCCCGTAACGTCAAGCCCGTAATATTCCTGAAAAGCCTCCACAGCGGCTTTTGTCATCGGACCGAATATCCCGTCAATGTCTATGTACGGAACAGAATCGTTAAATTCCGCGATAAACGAGAGAACATACTGCACCTCACGGACGTTATTTCCCGTGTCGCCCTCGCGGAGTGTGCCGTATATGTTTGTCACCTCGTCCTCAGTCAGCCCCTCCGACTCCAGGTCGTTGAGCCGCTTGACGGCGGCAAAAACCCGCGCGACCGCGTACCATGTCGCCCTGCCGACAAGCCCGTCAACGGTGAGATTGAATATGCTTTGAAATTCCCGCACAGCCTCCTCCGTCTCTGAGCCGAAAATGCCGTCCGTACTGCTGATTTTCGGTATGGCGGGATAGTTTTTCGATACGCGGTTGAGCTTTATCTGTATCGCTGCGACCTCGTTCCCGGCACTGCCGAGGCGAAGCACAAACGACGGCACGCTTTCCGTTATCCCCTGCACGGGGACATCGGTGACGTATTCAATATCGCCGTAATACTGCGAGAGAATCTCAAGCGCTCCCATCCCCTCATCCGCGAGATAGACGCTCCCCCACTGGGAAAGTCCATCGCATGTCGACGTTGTGCCGCTGCAGTATAAAGCGTAAAGCGGCTCGACCGTGCCCTGCCGCCGTATATATGAGTCGAAGATTTCATCTACCACGGCGCTTATGCTGTCGAATATGTCATGCCCCCTGACAAAGGACTGATCAATTGAGGTGTCGTTTGTGATGTTGAAGCTGTAGCCCCTTGACGGGTAATATTCCGTATAAACGCGGTTGAGGGCGAAGGATATGATGGCTATAATATTGGCGCGAAGCGCCTCCTCCGCCCACGTCGGGTATATCTCGCTTGACGCGGCGTTTTTGATGTAGTAATCGAAATCCACCGTGACGTTTTCGGCGTCCTCATCGGGCGCGCCCAGATGAACCGTTATCGTATCGGGGATATAAGGAAGTCTGAGGGAGGCGCCGTCCGTCACAGAACATATCCTCCCGACTGGTCTATGTATTCCGTATTGTCGATGTAGTTTTCGGGCGGTGAGACGCTCACCTCAGGTATCAAATCCGTGCTTTGAATCGCCGTGACGCCCGAAAATATCTTCACTCCTATATCATATACCGGCTGGAACCCCTCGTGATAAATGGATATGTTATATACGCCGTACGGCAACAGCGGAGTCTGACCGTCCTTCGGGGACAAGGACAGGCTTTTTGGGGGCGCGGGAAGCGAAAGCTTCGCTGTTTTGCCGCTTTCGTTTGTGATGAGCACCGCCTCAGGCGATGTGCCCGACGCTTCACCGAAAAACACCGTCACTATCGAATCCTTCACGGGTACCGCGCCCCGCGCCGTATATGTGCCGACAATTAAATATCCCCTCTCCGTATATCCGCTCGGCGCACCCTCCGTGCCGCCGATATAAATGCTGTCCTCACTCATTGCCTGCCTCCTGTGCTTTTTTATCAGTCTATGCGCAAGGGCGGGGATGTGTGCAAATGGGGCGCTGCCCCGAAGCCGAGCAGGGGGTATTTTTGAAAAAATACCCCCTGCACCCCCAAAAACTTTTAGGAGGGGAGCTATAATAGGCTGGGATTGAGAAAAGCGGTAAGCCAAAGGATACATTTTCCTCAACTTACCGCTTTACTTCATCCAGAGCAAACTTATTCCCCTTTTTAAAGTTTTTGAAATAGGTGCAGGGGAAAACTTTTTTCAAAAAGTTTTCCCCTGCTGTGGTTCGGAGTCCCGTTCCCATCACTCTATTTGCTCAAAATTATGTCCAAGGACCTCTTTCGCGTCAGCGAGGATCATAAACGCCTTGTCATCAACGACCTTCACCGTCGACTTAAGCCTAAAGAGCTCGCTGCGCTTCACAACGCACATAATCACGTTTTTCTCCTGTCCCGAATACCATCCGAGCCCGTGCAGAATCGTCACACCGCGCCCCAGGTCGCGGAATATACCGTCCGCCACCTCATCGTACTTGTCAGATACAATCAAAGCAAGCCTTGATGTCTTCGTGCCGCCGACAACGGCGTCAATCGCGATTGAATAAACGAATACGGCAACAACAGAGTAAAGCACACTCGTGATGAGCGTCGCTACCGTGTACTCCTCAACAAAGAAGAATCTCACAATCGCCGAACCGCCGATGACAATTAAATCAAGTATAAATATGACGTTTCCCGTCGATAAGCGGGGGAATTTCCTGTGAAGCATAACGCCCACAAGGTCGCTGCCTCCCGTTGTGTATCCGTGCGAAAGAAGTATTCCCGATGCCGCGCCCAGAAGCCCGCCGCCGCAAACGGCAAAGAAAAGCGGGTCCATTTCGGGTATCGGCAGAATCTCATTTGCGAAAAGCAGCTCCACCAAATCCGTCAGAACGGACGTTGACGCAACCGCTATTATCGTGTGATATAGCATTTTTATCCCATACAGCTTCAGCGCGATGAGCAGTATCGGGATGTTGATTACAAGTATAACAGTACCTGCCGGCAGGTCAAAAAGGATATTCAGAACCGTCGCGATACCTGTGGCACCGCCCATAACGGTTCCAGACGGCGTTAAGAACATGTCAATCGCTACGCCGTAGAGCGTCGAACCCAGAATAACGGACAGTATCTCCGATAAGATGGGGCTCGCCCTGCTCTTTAAATTCGTGTTTGTGTTTTCCTCAGCCATCTAATCAGCCCTCAAGTTTTCAATATGCAAATTCTTCTTTTCATCATTTCATGCAGCACGCGCATAGACTAATCATGACAAAAGCCCTTGACCCGCGCCCGCCATCACCAGTCAAGCGAACCCCTGACATTTAACCTACGATTAAATGTCTCGACAGTCAAGCGCCGCACCTGACATTTAACCTATGGTTGAACGACTTCGATCGCAGATCGAAGTCATCTCGACAAGAATCAGGACTATAAGTCCTGACACCCACGTCAAGCGAACCCCTGACATTTAATCTGCGATTAAATGTCACGACCAACCTAAGGACATAAGTCCTTAGGTTGCGTCACAATGACCCTTTGCCGTCCGTGTAAATATAGAGCGGAAAGGGTCATTTTGCGTGTCAAGTGTATTTTTAGCGCTTATCTTTTAACGTGAAAAGCGTTGAGTCCCGGATAAACCGCGTTCTCGCCGAGCTCTTCCTCGATTCTGAGAAGCTGATTGTACTTAGCAACACGGTCTGTACGGCTCGGAGCGCCCGTCTTTATCTGACGTGAGCAGAACGCAACTGCGAGATCCGCAATCGTTGTGTCCTCAGTCTCGCCCGAACGGTGTGAGAGAACGTATGTGTAGCCTGCGTTGCGGGCCATGCGGATAGCGCTTGCGGTCTCGGTGAGTGAGCCTATCTGGTTTACCTTTACGAGGATGGAGTTAGCAACTCCCTTCTCAATGCCCTCAGCGAGACGAGCCGAATTGGTAACGAAGAGGTCGTCGCCGACGAGCTGAACCTTGTCGCCGATCTTGTCGGTGAGCATCTTCCAGCCTTCCCAGTCGTCCTCAGCCATGCCGTCCTCAAGCGAGATGATCGGGTACTTCATGCACAGGTCTGCCATGTAGTTAGCCATCTCTTCGCTCGAATAAACTCTGCCCGACTTCGGCTGATGGTAGCACTTCTTCTCGTCGTCCCACCACTCGGAGCTTGCAGCGTCAATTGCAATGTAGAAGTCCTTGCCGGGAACATATCCACACTCGCGTACAGCCTCGCAGATAGCCTCAAGCGCGTCCTCCTCGGATGCGAGGTTCGGAGCGTATCCGCCCTCGTCGCCAACGCCGGCAGCGGGTGTGCCCTTCGCCTTGAGAACAGCCTTGAGCTTGTGGAATACCTCAGCGCACTGACGCAGGCACTCTCTGAAGCTGCCTGCCGATACGGGCATAATCATAAATTCCTGGAAGTCAACGTTGTTTGAAGCGTGAGCGCCGCCGTTCAGAATGTTCATCATAGGAACGGGGAGCGTGTTCGCGTCAACACCGCCTACATAACGGTAAAGCGGAATGCCGCATGAAGCAGCAGCAGCCTTAGCCGTAGCGAGCGATACTGCCAAAATAGCGTTTGCGCCGAGTCTGCCCTTGTTGGGTGTTCCGTCAAGCGCGATCATAGCGTTGTCAACGCCCTCCTGGTCGAGCGCGTCCATTCCAACAACGCACTTTGCGATTTCGTCGTTTACATGAGCTACAGCCTCTGTAACTCCCTTGCCCTCATAACGGCTCTTGTCGCCGTCGCGAAGCTCTACAGCCTCGTGAACGCCCGTCGATGCGCCTGAAGGAACAGCCGCACGTGCCATAATGCCGTTTTCAAGAGTAACCTCTGCCTCAACGGTAGGATTTCCGCGGGAATCGAGAATCTCGCGACCGTGAACTTTTACAATTGATGTTTTCATCATATCATCCTTTCTTTATTCCGGCTAAAGGGCGTTGCCGCCCGCCGTATTCATATGGTTGCATGAATATTATACCACGCATTTTCGCGATTGTAAACCGCATTTTCGCGTAAATTTTATCGCACGCACAAAATTTTATCGTCCGCGCCTTATCTTCGCCCGCCAATGCGCGAAAGCGTCTTTATTCCGTCAGATAACGCCCGAATGAGCTCGTCCGCCTCCGCTCTTGTGTTGTCAGCCCATATGCTCACGCGAATCGTGGTGTCGGCGTCCCGCTCCGATATGCCGAAGGCGGTCAGCGCACGGCTTATATTTCTCGAATGCGACGAGCAGGCGGAGCCGCTCGACACGCATATTCCGCGTCCCGACAAATAGTTGAGCATTGTCTCGCTTTTGATGTCGTGAAGCGTCAGCGAGATTATGTGAGGCGCGGATCTTTCGGGAAGGTTCACCGTGACGGACGGCATTTTCTCCTCCGCCTCGGATATAATGTACCGGCGCAGCTCATCGGTAACCTTCGCCTCATCAGTCAGCACGGCGTACGCCCTTTTCGCCGCCGCCGCGAAGCCCAGAGCCTCGGCGACATCCTCTGTCCCCGAACGCAGACCCGACTCCTGCCCGCCTCCGAAAATGATGGGAGAGAGCTGCCGGCGCTTATATATATCGCCGCCCACATAAAGCGCGCCGATGCCGCACGGACCGTTTATTTTGTGGGCTGAAATCGTCACAAGGTCAGCTCCGAGCGAGAGCACCGAAAACGGAATTTTCATGTACCCCTGCACCGCGTCGCAGTGACATACTATGTCGGGCACACGCCTTTTAGCCTCCGCAAACGCGCGCCCAACGTCATACACGGCGCCCGTCTCGTTGTTGACCATCATAAGGCTCAGAAGCACCGTGTCGGGCGTCAGCGCCTCGGCGAGCGCCTCCATGTCAAGCACACCGCGGGCAGTCGGGATTTTCACGACCTCAAAGCCCTCGGCGGCAGCCTCCACCGCGGCGTTTTCCGTCGCCGAATGCTCCCCGCCGCTTATGATAATGCGCCCTCTGCGCCTCTTTGAGCGGCACACGCCGAGGATTGCCATGTTCGTCGCCTCAGTCCCGCTTCCCGTGAAGATGAGCGCCGGGTGAGATGCGTCCCCCGCGGCCCTTCCGCGGGCACCGAGAGTTTTGAGTATATCAGCCCGCGCCCCCTCAAGGGCAGACCTCGCCTCAGTTCCGAGCCTGTGGCGTGACGACGGGTTTCCCCATATGCGGGTGAACGCCTCAGTCATCGCGTCAATCGATTCGCGGCAGGGCTTCGTCGTCGCCGCGCTGTCAAAGTATATCATTTATTCAAACTCAAAATACTCCACAATGCTCTCAAGCTCCTCAAGGTGAGACTCGTAGTTCTCCTCGGTTGAGGTAAACGTGAGAACATATACGGCGCTCACGGATACGCTGTATCTCATGCACACATACTGAATATAGTGAAATTCCGTCGACGCGAGAGTTCCCGTATATTCATATCTTTTCGCCGTGAGCCCGCCAAGGGTGGCGTTGTCAGTTGAAATAACCTCAAAGTCGTCGTATACGGCGGTGAAATCCTCCTGATAGCCCTCCCACCAGTCGTCAACCGTGGCGTTGACATCGTCGTTCCACATCATAACCGTGACATTTGTCGGGTCCTCCGCTGAACAATATGCGCCCACGGCGCCCGTTGAGATTGACTCGGTCCAGTCCTCAGGGACATAGAGCCTGTAATCCACAACATCGTCATCTATGAGCTGCATTCCGTACGGCACGTCTGTGTCCGACGCCGTACAGGATACAAGCACCGTCATAAGCATTGCCGCTGCCAAAAGAAGCGCGCTTTTTTTCATTCCTTTGATTACCTCCGAAAAAGCTTTGATTCAAAAATATTCGGGGTTATTATACCACATCCCGCGGGAAAATGCAAACATAAATCCCGCCCGAACGCGCTTGTCTGGGCGGGATTATCGTTTTTTATCAAAGCCGAATCACTCAATATTCAGCCACTTTTTCACAACACTCAAATCAAAGCCAACAACCTCGGCAATATCATCGAGCGGCATTTTCTTTCCGTAAAGCCTTTCTGCCGTCCGTCGCGCCGATTTCTCGGTCACGTCCTGTGTTACCTTTTCCGTAACATCCTCGGTCACGTCCTGCGTTACCCTTTCGGTCACGTCCTGCGTCACCTTTTCGGTTATCTCATTTTCAAGATACGCAACATACTCGGTGAAAGCTTCGTCCTGAGTGTAAAAGCCCATCATCATGTCAATGACCTCCTTTTCCTTCGATTCGAGATATTTCTTAAGCACATCCCGACCTTTGCATATTTCGATTGCGCGTCTTACCGCCTCGTCCGTTCTGCCGTACAGCCTGAACTGCTCATCCGCAACATGCGTGAATATTATATACTGACTTACAATATCAACCGACGTCCCGTCGGGTGACGCCCCTTCAGGCGGCTTGCCGTCGTGCTGCCAGCTGTCCGTTATGACCTTCACGCTGATGTCAATAGCAGTCCTCTCCCCGCCGAAAAATTCCTCCGACAGGCTTATCACATCCTTCTCCGCCCGCTTTTCCTTAGTATAGAGCACATAAAGCTCCGGCTTCGGCAGTCTCAGCGGACGGGTCGCGTACACACTCTGCTTTGTATCACGGATATAATTCTGATACGTCTTCGCCGCGTACAAAAGACTCCTTACAACGATATTGACCGACCATGTGGACTGTGCCTCAACCAATATCATGAGCCTGTCGCCGACGAGCACGCCCAAATCATTATATAGGTCATTCACCAGCACATTCTCAAGCATCACATACTGCAAATCGTCCTCTGTGGTGACCTCGTCCTCAGGATGAAGCACACGGTACAGCTGTATCAGATATTCCTTATCCGAGAACAAATCACTGAACACCGTATCCTTGATATTCCGCTTCGCGCCCCGCATGTTAGCCTCCGCACACTCCCGCGCGTCAGCCTGTGCGTTTGAGGGCGAATCGTTTATCTCGCTCATCGCCGTCACCTCCTCATCTCCGTCCTTCATGTATAGTATACCACATCCCGCGGGAAAATGCAAACGAAACGCTCCCACACGGCAAAATCTCACGGCGAAAAAAATATCAAAAAATTTTTCGTCAGACCTATTGACAAGGCAAATCACATATGGTATAATCACATCTGCCACGGCACAAGATATTGTGTTGTCGGATTTTATCACATCAACAGGTTGAATGCAGAAGACATCAACTGGCATATCATCATCAAAGGAGAAACCCATGTATCAGGTCATCAAGCGCGACGGCAAGGTCGCAGACTTCAACATCTCAAAGATTTCCGCCGCCATCACAAAGGCTTTTGAGGCAACGCACGTAAACTATCATCCCTCAATTATAGATGTGCTGTCCCTTCAGGTAACAGCCGACTTCGAGCCCAAAATCAAGAACGACAAAATCTCCGTCGAGGACATCCAGGACAGCGTTGAGGAGGTGCTCTCGCGCACGGGATATTCCGAGGTCGCAAAGGCTTATATCCTCTACCGCAAGCAGCGCGAGAAAATCCGCAACATGAATGCGACAATCCTTGATTACAAGGAGCTTGTCAACAGCTACGTGAACGTTCAGGACTGGCGCGTAAAGGAAAACAGCACCGTGACATATTCGGTCGGCGGTCTCATCCTTTCAAATTCGGGCGCGATAACCGCCAACTACTGGCTGTCCGAAATATACGACCGCGAAATCGCGGACGCTCACAGGAACGCTGACATTCACCTTCACGACCTCACAATGCTCACAGGATACTGCGCGGGCTGGTCGCTCAAGCAGCTCATCCACGAGGGGCTTGGCGGCGTGACGGGACGCATCACCTCATCCCCCGCTTCTCATCTTTCAACGCTCTGCAATCAGATGGTAAACTTCCTCGGAATCATGCAGAACGAATGGGCGGGCGCGCAGGCGTTCTCCTCGTTTGACACATATCTGGCTCCGTTTGTCAAGGTTGACAGCCTTTCGTACAAAGAGGTCAAGCAGTGCATCCAGAGCTTCATCTTCGGCGTAAACACACCGAGCCGCTGGGGTACACAGGCACCCTTTTCAAATATAACGCTTGACTGGACAGTCCCCGCGGACCTTGAAAATCTCCCCGCAATCGTGGGCGGGCGCGACATGGACTTCACTTACGGCGACTGCAAGGCTGAGATGGACCTCATCAACAAGGCTTTCATCGAGATAATGATAGAGGGAGACGCGAACGGACGCGGCTTCCAGTATCCTATCCCCACATATTCGATAACGAGGGATTTCGACTGGTCAGACACCGAAAACAACCGTATGCTCTTCGAGCTTACGGCTAAATACGGCACACCTTATTTCTCAAACTACGTAAACAGCGACATGGAGCCGTCTGACGTGCGCTCGATGTGCTGCCGTCTGCGCCTTGACCTGCGCGAGCTGCGCAAGAAGTCGGGCGGATTCTTCGGAAGCGGCGAATCGACGGGCTCAATCGGCGTTGTGACGATAAATATGCCCCGAATCGCGTATCTTTCAAAGTCGCCTGAGGAGTTTTACGAGAGGCTCGATCATCTCATGGACATCGCGGCTCGCTCGCTTGACACAAAGCGCCGCGTAATAACAAAGCTCCTCGACGCGGGTCTTTACCCATACACGAAGCGCTACCTCGGAACATTTGCGAACCACTTCTCGACAATAGGTCTTGTCGGCATGAATGAGGCTTGCCTCAACGCATCATGGATTGGCAAGGACATGACGCACACCGAGTCGGTTGAATTCACGAAGGAAGTACTCAACCATATGCGCGAAAGGCTTTCCGATTATCAGGAGCAGTACGGCGACCTCTTCAACCTTGAGGCGACTCCCGCCGAATCGACCGCATACCGTCTTGCAAAGCACGACCGCGAGCGCTATCCCGACATAATCACCGCAAACGAGGCGGGCACTCCCTATTACACGAACAGCTCACATCTTCCCGTTGGGTACACGGACGACGTATTCTCCGCGCTCGACATTCAGGATGAGCTTCAGACGCTCTACACGTCGGGAACTGTATTCCACGCCTTCCTTGGCGAGCGTCTGCCCGACTGGAAGAGCACGGCGGCTCTTGTCAAGAAGATTTCGGACAACTACAAGCTCCCCTACTACACAATGTCGCCGACATACTCAATCTGCCCTGAGCACGGATATATCGCGGGCGAGCACTTCAACTGCCCGACGTGCGGCGGGGAGGCTGAGGTTTACAGCCGCATAACGGGATATTATCGCCCCGTACGCAACTGGAACGACGGAAAATCTCAGGAATTCAAGGACAGAAAGACCTACGACATCGGCATTGCCATCGCCCCTGTCAAGGTAGATCTCACAAATGAGACATCATCAGCCGCAGGCACCGAGACTGAGGACACAGCGGTTGTCGCTGAGGACGGTGCGCAGGTTTACCTTTTCGCAACGGCTACGTGCCCGAACTGCAAAATCGCGTGCTCAATGCTTGACCGCGCAGGAATAAGCTACGAGAAGCTTCTCGCCGAGGAGTATGCGGATCTTGCAAAGGAGATGGGCATACGTCAGGCGCCAACGCTTGTAATCGTACACGGTGACGAGACAGACAAATACGCGGGCGTATCGAACATCAAGCGCTTCATTGAGGGCGCGGCTGTCAAAGCGTAAGATGACGGATATAATCATCATAGGCGCGGGTCCCGCGGGACTGACGGCGGCGATTTACTCGCGCCGCGCGCAGAAATCCGTTTTGATAATCGAAAAGGAAGCATTCGGCGGACAGATGACGTATTCGCCGAAGATTGAAAACTACCCCGGCATGATTTCCGTCTCAGGCGTTGAGCTTGCGGACAAAATGGTCGAACAGGTGCTCGCCATGGGAGCCGAAATCGAGCTTGACGAGGCGGCGGGAATTGAGGTCGGAGAGGACGATACAAAAAGGGTTATTTGCAAATCGGGTGCTGTATACGAGGCGCGGGCGGTTATAATCGCCGCCGGCGCCAAGCACAGGCAGCTCGGAATTGAGCGTGAGGACGACTTTGTTGGGCGCGGAATTTCATACTGCGCGGTATGCGACGGCGCGTTTTACAAGGGGCGTCACGTCGCTGTCGTGGGCGGCGGAAACTCTGCGCTCCAGGAGGCGGTTTCGCTCTCTGAGCTTTGCTCGAAGGTGACGATTGTGCAAAATCTGAATTTTCTCACGGGTGAGCGTTCATTAGCGGATTTAGTGCTCGCAAAGGAAAACGTCGAGGTGATATACGGCGCAACGGTAAAGGCTATCATCGCGGACGACAGCGGCACGGACGATTTTCGTGGGATTATTATAAGCCGCGGGGATGCCGAGGAGGAGCTCTGCTGCGACGGCGCGTTTGTGGCTATCGGGCTCGCTCCCGAAAACACGCCGTTTGAGAGCGTCACGAGCCTTGACGAGGCGGGATATATTATGTCCGACGAGACGTGTTATTCCGAATCGGGCGGAATTTTCGCCGCGGGTGACTGCCGTACCAAAAATGTGCGTCAGATCGCGACTGCCGTGGCTGACGGCGCTGTGGCGGCGCTTAATGCGGTGAGGTATTTGAATTAGTTGGATTGGCAAAAGGGGGACTTTTGAAAAAGTCCCCCTTTTAAACCCCCAAAACTTTTTAAAAGGGGAATAGCATTGCCTTGGATGAGGTTGAGTGCTATGTTGAAGGATGAATTGGCAAAGGGGTGCTTTTTGCAAAAGCACCCCTTTAGATCCCCGAAAAACCTTTTAAAAGGGGAGGTGGCAAGGCTGGAATGAGATAGGGCGGTAAATCGAAGAACCTTGTTCCTCGACTTAGCTTTTCACTTCATCACTGCCTGTCCATTTTCCTTTTTTAAAGATTTTCTGGGTTTCCAAAGGGCTTCTTTTGCAAAAGAAGCCCTTTGGCGTGGTTTGGAGCGGAGCTCCAACACCTGATTCCCCCGAAAAGCCTTTTAAAAGGGTTATTGGGCTGTTCTTAACTTGTCGCTTTTCTATACCATAACCTGCCCTATTCCCCCTTTTTAAAGTTTTTGAAGGGGGTGTCGGGGGAAACTTTTTTCAAAAAGTTTCCCCTGACAGCAGCTTATATCACCACCACACGATTCAGCTTGCCGTCCGTCACGTTCTCGCCCGACGCAACAGCTGATGTCGGAACACGGAATTTCTTCGCCACATCCCATATTCCCTCATCCCGGTCGGGGTAATAAACCACTATCCCGCGCCGGCACGGTTCGGCGTCATTTGGAAGAAGCTCCAAGCTCTCAAGCACGCGCTCGCGGCATGTCTCCATCGCAAAGCCGCTCACCGAAACCTCAGCGTCAACCTCAAGGTCTCCGCCGCCTGTGCGGCACGATACCGAAACCACATTCGCGCTCCCGCGGAAATAAATCTCGCCGCCGACCCCCGCGTTTATATGCTCTGCCCCCGCGTCAAAACGCCAAGGCAAGGAAAAGCTCTGCACCTCATATGCGCCGCTGTCGGCGTTCCTTTGAAGCACGCTCCCCGTCACCCTTCCTTCGAGGCGAACTCGCCCGTTATCGTATGTTGCATCTCCTACCTCCGCGTCAGCAAATATCACCTCCGCGTCTGTGCCCGATTTTATGCCCGTGCCCTCGCTCACAGAGATACTCCCCGAAATCGGCGAAATCAGCGATAGGTACGCGGCATCCCCGTATTCGGCTGCCGTTGGCACATTGCAGTTGTACGCGTCCGCGGTTACCGCCGCCTCCGTCCTTGACGCGCACTCGACCGTCAGCGAATACGTCACCTCAATGTGAGCGCCTGCCGCGTCCTCCCGCACCTCGGCTGACGTGATGACCCCACTGGCAGCGGCTGATGTACCGGATTGTGTCTCGCCGTCAAGCATAACGGTTTCATCAAATTCAAGTTTGGTGACCTTCTCGCTTATTCCGCCTCCGCTCTCCTTTGAAAGAACGCATACTGTTATGCCTCCGCGGCACCTGCACTCTGCGGACGACACCGCAGCACATGAGATGCTTCCAACGTAAGCGCTGCACGATAATACCTCGCCTGAGGGTGCGACATCGACTGATGCTGTCAGGTCACGCGCTCCTCCGCGCACGAAGCCTGCCGTTTGTATGGTCGCTATTTTCATCTCCGTGCCCTGCGCCTCGCACTGCTGCGGTATGCGCGGAATATATTCCGACTCCGCTGTCACGCGGGTGCTCATTTTTGTCCTGAGTGACAGCCTGCGCGGACATAATACTCTGCATATTACGCCCTCAACTCTCGTATCGGCGCGGCATATCGGAACCTCATCGAAGATTC
>JAJQHI010000220.1 GCA_021199825.1 Bacillota bacterium | reverse complement strand
GTCATATCGGATGAGGTTCGGACTGAGGCAAGAGCGTCTGTTTCGGAGCTCAGAGAGGCTGGAGTTCACGTTGTTATGATTACGGGAGACGGGGAGCAGACGGCAAAAGCTATAGCCAGACGAGTTGGGATTATAACAAAGGAGCATGACACCGTTATAACGGGTGCAGAGCTTGCTTCAATGTCTGATAACGAGGTAAAAGCGATCCTTACCTCCCTCGCCGTTGTATCACGCGCACTGCCGAGCGACAAGCTTAGACTTGTCACGCTTTCTGAGGAGAGCGGGCTTGTGGTCGGGATGACAGGCGATGGAGTAAATGACGCACCCGCGCTGAAGGCGGCTGATGTTGGATTTGCGCTTGGGGGAGGAACCGAGGTTGCCCGCGAAGCGGGGGATATCGTTATACTCGACGACAACATCAAATCAATCGGAAACGCGGTGCTTTACGGCAGAACGATTTTTGACAGCATAAGAAAATTCATCGTCTTTCAGCTGACGATGAATCTTTCCGCCGTAGGCGTTTCCGTTATTGGACCGTTTTTGGGCATTGAAGCACCCGTCACAGTCATTCAGATGCTTTGGGTAAACATGATAATGGATACGCTCGGCGGGCTTGCGTTTGCCGGTGAAGCGCCACGTCATGAATTTATGAAGGACCCACCGAAAAGAAGAGATGAGGGCATTTTATCAGTATCCATGGTTCGACATATTGTCATCTCCGGAGTATTCACAACTATAATGTCAATATCATATCTGAAGCTTCCTTTTTTCCGCGAGAGATTTGACGCGGACGGTGACTATCTGCGCTTCATAACCGTATTTTTCGCTTTCTTTGTCTTTGCGGGAATATTCACTGCCTTCAACTGCCGAACCGACAGAATGAATATCCTATCGAGGCTTTCCAAAAATCACGCCTTCATCTTCATAATGACCGCAACATGCGTAGTTCAGCTTCTCATTGTATATTTCGGAGGGGATGTCTTCCGCACGACACCCCTTTATCCGAACGATATAGCTTTTGCGCTCACGCTTGCCTTCACAGTCGTCCCGTTTGACATGATACGGAAAGCCCTTATCAAATAATGCTATTCTGTCGTCGTTCCTTCCCAGAAGTCCTTACCAGCTATAAGTCTCAGATAATCCATAGCTCCTCGGTCGAGCGTATCAATTGTTTTTTCAAACGCAGACACCTCTCTTTCCGAAAGCTCCTTTGCGCATGACTTTTTCGCATCCTCCAAGACATAGCTCACCTCGGCTACAACATCCTCCCCCTTCCGCCTGAGGGAAAAGGCGACCTCTGTTTTCGATTCTGATACTGCTTTTATGTATTCAAGGCGGCGAAGACGCTGAACATAATGTGTCACCCGCTGCGATGACATATCAACCATGTTCGCTATCTCATCAAAGGACGCAAATGAGCCAACATCAGAAAACAGCATCAAAAGCTTAACCTCTCCATCGGTCATATGCCTTTTTGACGAGACTTTTGATATGCAGTATTCAAAGAGCTTTTGCACACGGTAAAGCCTCGGAATCATGCCTTCGGCACAGTAAACCTCCTGTCCCGGAAGCGATATTCGCTCGTCTCCTAGCTTTGTGCTGCCTAACGCGGGGGTCACAAATCCGTCCCCCGCGGAATCTATGAGAAAACGCCTGACCTTTAGCTTAATGTCATCGTAATCCTCTTCATAGACCTCCTTATAAAACGTGCTGTAGTATTCAAACACGTTTATCTTCATTTTTATCGTTTTGCCTATATTGGACCCCTGTGAAACAAGACTTCCGCGTCTGTGTACATAGTAGTAAATAGGCGAGCTCAGCGCGTAAAAGGTCTTTGCAAATCTTATGTATTCAAGATTGAAAAGAAAGTCCTCGCACCAGTTAATCAAAACGTCCATGCGGATATTATGGCTCTCTATTATACCCCTTCGGTAGAGCTTATTCCACAGCACACCGTAATAAAAATCTGCGGGATTCTCTATCATATATGAGGAGAACTCCATTCTGTCCATCACATGGTCGACATCAATATCGCCCTTTACGGAAAGGCGATTGCCCATCACGCGATAAAAGTCCGCAATAACCATATCACACCCCTCGCTCTCCGCTATTCTGACAAGCTGCTTTGTCGCGTCGGAGGTGAGCCAGTCATCACTGTCGGCAAATTCAATATATTTTCCGTGCGCCTCATCTAACCCCGCATTCCGGCTTGCCGAAACGCCCGAATTATCGCGGTGAAGGACACGCATGCGTGCATCTGACGCAGCGTATTTGTCAAGTATAGCACCTGTGCCGTCAGTGCTTCCGTCGTCGATGACTATGAGCTCTATGTTGCGGTATTCCTGATTCAATATGCTGTCTATGCAGCGCGCAATATACTTTTCCGAATTGTACGCCGGTACAATTATGCTTACCAAAGGCTCATCCATTTATCTCTTCTCTCCTCCTTTGTATTCAGATAAATCACATGGCAGATATTCGCGTATAAAATCAAGGCACAAAATCACTCCAAGGCACCACTGCGCCGCAAAATTCGTGCTTATCCATGGAATCTCCCGAACATTTTTATTTTGGGATACTGTAAATCCATCCGGGCTCACCCGCGTCAGCTCACGGATTAAAACATCCCACACGCGCCTCGCAAGCTCGCCGTCACCAAGGACTTTTGCCGCATATGCGCCGATTCCCGCAGCCATATAAGGATACGAAAAGCCGCGTTTGCCTATCAGCCCGTTTGATTCTGAGAGCTGACTCTCCCTGTCAAGGAAATAAAACCGTCCGTATTCGACAAGCATGTCGTTCCAATCGCCATCATCAAGCAAAAGCGAAAGCTCTAACCATGTTTCAACCGCACCCATGCAAATTTGCAAATGTGTGCCGCCAGCCGCTCTCTCGCCTATATAGCGAAGGTGACAGCTTTCGGGATCAAACTCAAAATCGGGTCCCGATATTAAGCGAAGCGGTGACTTTTTTATGTCATCGATGCCTGTGCGTATTTTATTTTCATATGTTCTATCTTGCGTTCTCTCCCATTTGGTCATCCAGTCGGAGACCAATGACGACCAGTCAGGTCCGCTCCTTGCGTGAGTGGGATAAACCATCTCGTCCTTATTATAAAAATAGCGAAGAGGGTCTATGCTGGCAAGTGCCGACTCCGCGTCCTTCACGTCATCAAGCACATCACCTATTCTGTCATCGCCCGTGAGATAGTAGTAATACCTGTGGTGTCCAGCCATGGCAATTCTCGCCTCCTTGCAGGCGCATCCCCAATGACGAACATTGTGACGTGAGCCGATTCCACGATATTTGCCTATATGATATACATCAACATCAGCCGTATGTCTGCACATAGCCTCGGCGATATCGAACACATCTCCCCTGCCCGTCCTCATGAACATTAGCCACAGCCACATGGTCGGGACAAGCTCCGTGTTCTGCCACGCAAAGCCTCCCATGTCGTATTTCCACGTGTGTCTAATATAATCATACGTGTGCATAAAATCGCCATAATCAAATATGCCGTACCACCTGCGGAGCTCAACTTCATTTTTGTAAAAATCAAAGGCACGGTCAAGCTGCTCTTCAAGCCACATCTCGGCAGGTTTGTTGCCAGCCGGCAGACTCCAATATCCAAATGCCTTTTTCTTGTGATAATACAGAGGCTCTCCGACATAAACCGCCGGTCTGTTTACCCCGTCAGCAAAGTGCAGTATTTCATCATCGTGCGGTATTATTTTCTCAAACCCTTCGATATATATTCGCCTCGTG
>JAJQHI010000046.1 GCA_021199825.1 Bacillota bacterium | reverse complement strand
GTCCTATACGATGAAGACATACGCGGATTTTGATCTTGTGTTCAAAAGGTTTGCGACAGCCCCGACGGTTTCTCATTCCATGAAGGTGACGAAGCTGCCCGATTTGATTGGGGATTTGCAGAATCCGACGTTCCGCTTTGTTACCGCGAACGCGGGGCTTGACACGGTTGACGAGTTTGCGGACGCCGCAAACAGAATGGGTGCGGACACCACGGAGGTGATTCTGTTCTGTCCGTATGAAAGATACGAAAATCCGTCGCTGCGGCGCGAATATATCGACGTTTGCCGCGAAAGGTTCGCGGAGGCTAATATTTCGCTGAAGGAATCGTATGTTGCCCCTGTTTTGCGGGCAGGCGAAAGACAGGTTTTAGAGGAGTGATAACGTGGACGGTACAGCTGATTACAAAAGAAGGACAAAAAACAAAAACTCAAAAAAGAATAGTCCGCCGCGCATTTGCTGCCTGCCCGAAAATCAGGAGAGAACGACGTTTTCCTTGATTTTGGGGTTTGTCTGCCGTGTGCTTGTTATTGCTGCCGCGGTGACGGGGCTTTCGCTTTTCTTCACTGACGCGATGGCGATAGTGAGCGAGATTGTGCCGTTTTCCGCAGTGCTCATACCGGCTTTGATATTTACGTTTATCATTTCGGCGTTGTTTATAAACAGGTATACTGCCGTGGGCGGCACACTGCTTCTTGTAGGCGGGGTTTTCGCGTGGATTGCGGCGAAGTCCGCGGACGTATTTGAATACGCTTGGGCGTCCGTCAGGATTTTTGTCAACGCGGTAATTGAAAGAATTTCGTTTGCGGGGCTTGTGGGAATTCAGGCGTACAGCCTTTCCGCTGACTACGGCGGATATGTTGAGTCTGAGCTCATGGAGACGGGCGTTGCGCTGTTTACTCTTATTGTCGCGATTTTGTTTGTTCCCGCGATGATACGCCGCGTGCATATTTTCTATGTCGTGGCTGGGGGTGCCGTTTTCACGGTGCCGCTTTTTGCGTACAACATCATGCGCGACAACTGGGGAAGCGCTGTTTTGGCGTCCGCTCTGGCGGCGGTTGTTGTGCTTTATATGTTTGACAGGCTCTACACGAGGTCGGCGAAAAACAAGCTCATTATAAAGGATATCAAGGATACGTCATTCACGGAGATTGCCGCGGGGGAAAAGAAAAAAGCCGCCGCGGTAAATGCCGAAATGGCGGCAGCCGCATCCGCTGAAAGGATTTCCGCCGCGTATGAGACCGGTGAGGCGGAGGAGTCCGGCGGGAAAAAGAAAAAAATCCGCCGTCGGCGAGGAAAGGACAAAAATATTGAGGCGGCGCTGACGCTTGAGACCCCGCAGGTCAGAAGGGCAAGGCTTCATGCGGAGCGCGAGGAAAAAAAGCGCGCAAAAAGGGCTTTGGCTGCGGAAAAAAAGCAGGCGAGAAAAAAACAGAAGCTGAAGCTTTCATCAAGGGAGAGGCTTATCAACGCGTCGCTGGGCGGTCCCGGCTCGCTGGCGGTATTTGCGCTTCTCATGCTTGCGGTTCTGATACCCGCGGCGGTGATCGAGGATTATCAGGACGGCATACCGTATATAAGCGAGATTATGGCTACATCGCGCACGTACGTGACGGCGTTTTTGATGGGTGACGAGATAGACTTAAACGAGGTCGGCTCTATTGAGAAAAACGGATATAATTCCGGCAGTCACTCGATAGCGATTGATTATCCGAGCTACAGCGACATTTTAATCGCGACGGTTGAGGTGCCATACGATACGCCTGTATATCTGAGAACATGGGTGGCGACAGAATATGACGACGATATGTGGTATACCGCCGATTACTATGATATTTTGGAGTATCGGGAGCTTTTCGGCTCAGATTTCACGCCTGAGTCCATTACGGAGACATTCTATGAGGCGGTCTATCCGAACTTCACTCGTATGTCGGATTCCGCCGGATATAAGGCAAATGTGAAATACGGGTTTATTACGGAGAGAGTAAACGTCACAAGGGAGTACGGAAACGGCGTATTATTATATCTGCCGTCGCTGGCGCTGCCGTCGTACGGGCTTTCAAAATATATCTCAACGGAGTCGTCGCTGCTTCCGTATTCGGCGTACTTTGACGGGATATGGACCTCGAAATATTTCTTTGAGGATACGCAGTATTCGACGGTTTCGCTTGTCACAACGATGGTATATGACGACATTGAGGGGTCGTTTGCCTCGATGCTTGAATACTATTCGTATTCGATGGACCTCATCATGTCGGGTGAGGCTGACTCTCATATAGGAGATGAGGATTATGTGACGGCGTATGAGGAGACGCTCGTGTCGGCGGGGGTAGAGTACAGCGGTGACTCGATTCTGCGGCGGTATCTTTTGTCGATGACTGAGGCGGAGCGCGAGGATTTGCGTGAGGATTACGAGCTTGAGCGCGAATACAGCGAGTATGCCGCCGATGTATACACCCAGACGGACGAGGACGACAACGAGGCAATCCGGGCTATAGCCGAGTCGATTCTTCTTAGCAGCGATGTGTCGTCTGAGGTGATTCCCATTGTTATGAACGGTGGGTCGCTTTATGGGATGGACGAATATTACTATGAGGTGGTAATGGCGCTCGTCGATTATCTTTCGGATGTAATCGAATACAGCATAACCGGCACAGATGTCAGCAGCTCCTCCGATGAGACTGCTACGCAGGAGGACGCCTATTATTACGATTACGAAGAGTATGACCTTTCGGAGGAAGAGGAGAATTACACTGATGAGGGGTCGGAATTTGTTGTTGATAATTTGTTAGCTACAGTTGATGTGGCGGATTTAGAGGACGAAGAGGATTACGTTGACGAGGAGTCGGGACTTGGTGAGGAGGAAGAAGAGCAGCATTCGGCGATACTCGATTTTCTCATGGTTTCACGCACCGGCTACTGCGTTCAGTATGCGTCGGCGGTTACGATGATGCTTCGCTCTTTGGGCATTCCCGCAAGGTACTGCGAGGGATTTTTGGCATCGGAATTCTCAACGTCGAGGGACAATGACGCGCTTGTGAGGTATTCATGCGGTGTGCTTGACAGCGACGCTCACGCATGGGTCGAGGTTTATTACGACTACATGGGATGGATGCAGTATGAGGTGACGCAGCCTTATCTTGAGGGCATGTACGGAACGGACGGAAGCTCCGGTGGGTCAGCTGTTGACAATACGGGGAATGACACTCCGAGCATAGACTATACTGATCCTGTGGATAATGACGACACGGATATTGACCCTGAAAAGGTCGGTGAGGAAGAGGGAATAGACCTGCTTCTGGTCGCTGCGGTTGCAGCGGCGGTGATTGCCGTTATCGCGCTCATTATACTTATCATTGAGTTAATTCTGTCGCTTCACAAAACAGGTGTGAGCGTGAGAAAGCGTCGGGAAATGACGGAGCGCGCGGCTGATCTGTTGGTTCCCCTGACGGACGATGAGGTCAGGGAGTTCGCGTATGAGATGTCGCACGGCGTCTTTGAGCTTTATAAGCTTTTGGGCTTTGAGCCGAAGGTTGGCGAGCTTTCCGATGAGTATGCGACGCGTGTGGCTGAGGCGCTCGGAGACGCTTCAAAGCGGACGCCCGCGGAAATTCTCGGATATATTGCGAAGGAGGAGTTCGGATACGGAATGTCAAGGCGCGAGCTGGCTTTCCTTGCAGAATATTACAGAGACTTGACCTCTGCCGTATATGACGGGCTTGGGTTCAGGAACAAATTCGTATTCAGATATGTGAAACGCGCCGTATAAGTGATTCGG
>JAJQHI010000054.1 GCA_021199825.1 Bacillota bacterium | reverse complement strand
GGTTCATAGGATATACGCCCTATTACCTTTGCGGGGTTTGGTTCGGATACGACCAAAACCAAATGCTGACGGGATTCGCTACAAACCCGGCGCTGACCATATGGGATACCGTGATGACGAAGATACACGAGGAAATCTTCGAGGCGGTTGACGCGGGTGAGGAGGAGCTGAAGTCCTTCGAGGTTGCGGCGGGCGTTGTTCAGGCGACATACTGCCTTGATTCGGGAGATGTATATACAAGCACCTGCGCGCTTGACCCGCGCGGCTCAAGAAGTGATACGGGATATTTCACACTTGAAACGGTCCCGACCGAGGACTGCGGGACGCACGTTCTTGTGCTTTACGACAAATCGACGGGCGGCGTCGCGAGCCAATACTGCTCCGAGAGCAATTTGGTTGAATACGCCCTAATTCAGGTGGAGGACAGAAGCTTCCCGATACAGGTGACCATAACTGACGCGCAGTACGTGTATCGAGAGCTACCTTCAAATGTTAAGCCAAGCGCCGACTCGTCCAAGGCATTCTTTGAAAATATGCTGGCGGACGGCGAGTACTGCGGAACGTCGGGTGTTTCGAGCGCGTTTAACAGGTTCTGCTCAAAGCATTATGATTATTCAAGCTCGTCAGGCATCGATTTCACGGTGACGACCGAGGAGGTCACGACGGAGGCACTAACGACTGAAACGACAGCGCCGGAGGAATCCACATCGGAGACTACAGCCGAAACAACCACAGAGCCTCAGTCGTCTGAGTCAACGGCAGAGACGACATCCGAAGAGGTTACGACTGATTCGGGCGGAGAAGAGACTACGGGTTCGACAGAGGAAACCACGGGCGACCCCGCGGAAACTACAGGCGTCGCGAGCGACAGCGTGTGAAACGCACAATAAAAACAGGTCAGCCGACATTTATTTGTCGGCTGACTTCTTTATGTATATGCTTTATTCAAAGAGAGGCGTTGAAAGATACCTGTCGCCGCCGTCTGGCAGAAGCGCCACAATAAGCTTTCCCTTGTTTTCGGGACGGCGCGCTGCCTCCGTTGCCGCGAAAAGTGCCGCGCCCGATGAGATACCGACAAGAATGCCGTTCTCCTTGGCGAGCGCCCGTCCTGCCGCAAAGGCGTCCTCTGCCTCAACCGGAATAACCTCATCGTATATTTTCGTGTTGAGTGTATCCGGCACAAATCCTGCGCCTATGCCCTGAATTTTGTGCAGTCCCGACCTGCCCGCCGAAAGTACTGGCGAGTCTGACGGCTCAACGGCAATCACTTGAATCTCTGGGTTCTTTGATTTTAAATATTCGCCGACCCCCGTTACGGTTCCGCCTGTCCCAACGCCCGCGACAAAAATATCAATTTTGCCGTCTGTGTCCTCCCATATTTCAGGACCCGTCGTCTCGCGGTGAATTTGCGGGTTCGCGGGATTGACAAACTGCCCCGGAATGAAGCTGCCCTCAATTGAGGCTGCCAGCTCATCCGCCTTTGCAATGGCGCCCTTCATTCCAAGCGTCCCTTTTGTGAGCACAATCTCGGCTCCGTATGCCGCAAGCAGGCGGCGCCTTTCAACGCTCATCGTGTCGGGCATTGTCAGAATTATTCTGTATCCTCTCGCCGCGGCAATAGCCGCCAAGCCTATGCCCGTGTTTCCGCTTGTGGGCTCGATGATGACAGAGCCCTCATGCAAAAGCCCCTTTTCCTCCGCGTCGTTTATCATAGAGAGAGCCACTCTGTCCTTGACGCTTCCCGCCGGATTGAAGTATTCAAGCTTTACCGCAAGCTCTGCCTCAAGCCCTCTTTTGGCGGTGTAATTTTTGAGCTTCAAAAGCGGAGTTCTTCCGATTATCTCCGTGATGTCGCCGTATACCTTCATGTGCTGTCCTCCCCTAAAAATGAGAATTGTATCGCGCCGCCGAGGCGCACATATATTATATCGCCATAATCATACCATGTCAATAGGAAAATAAAAATATTTTGAGAGGCAAGCGATATTTATTTCTCCTCGCTCATTTTCTCATCATTCTCATCGGTGCCGTGCTGCGTACTCTCGTCCTCGGCACCGCTTTTCTCATTAGTCGCCGCTTCCTCATATACCAGAACGGAGCCGTCCTCCTCGATGTGGTCAAGCGTCACATAATCGGCGGTTTTGACGGAGAGATTTTTCTTCTCAAGCCTGCGCGACAAAGCCTCGCTTATCAGGGCATATGACAGCGCCGTAATCGGCACGCCGAGAAGCATTCCCGCGAATCCCCATACTCCGCCGAAAAGCAAAATCGCGAATATGACCCAGAATGACGAAAGCCCCGTTGAGCCGCCGACAATTCTCGGTCCTATGATGTTTCCGTCCACCTGCTGCAAAACGAGTATGAATATCAAAAACCACAGCCCGTCGATGGGGTTTTGTATGGCGACAATAACAAAGCAGGGAACAGCGCCGATAAACGGACCGAAAAACGGAAGAATATTTGTGATTCCGATAATTACAGCCAAAAGCATTGTGTCGGGGAAGCCCAACATTAGCATCACAAAATACGAAATTACGCCGATTATGGCGGAGTCGACCAGCCTTCCGCCTATAAAGCCGATGAATATTTTGTGCGCGCGGCGACCGACGCTTATTATTGAGTTCGCGGCTTTAGTCGGAAGCAGTGCGTATGTAATCTTCTTTGCCTGACCTATGAATCTCTCAGCCGACATCAGAAGATAAATTGAGACAACTATTCCGACCACAAAGTCGATTATTATGCTCACGACAGACATAACGCTGCTTGTGAGAAGCGTCACGTAGTTTGTCACCTCAGGGATTATGGTGCTCTTCAGCCAGTCAATGAGGGATTCACTGCCGTCGGTGAGCGTTTCCTCGATTAAATCGATAACCGGAGTGTCTCCGATTTCCGTATTCTCAAGCCATGTGACGAACCTTTTTACCTCATCGGGGGCGGATGAAATAAAGCTGTTTATCGAGCTGAAAAGGGCGGGGATTACAAGCCAAAGCAGCACGGAGAAGATAATCAAGAATACCAGATACGTGGAGGCGACCGAAAGGGCGCGCCGCGCCATGCGCTTTTTCTTGATTTTCCTGCCGAAAAGCCGTTCAAAGCGCTTTGTCAGAGGCCAGAAAAGATACGCGATAATCGCTCCGATAATAATCGAGCTGAGCGCCCCTATGACTGCTTTAATCGTCGATAAAACCGCGTCAAGCCTATAAATCAGGAAGAAAAACAGCAGACAGCAGCAGAACACGATAAAAACCGTCAGTCCCACTGCTGCATATCTTCCGTATTTGAATTTTCTTTCGTCTGTACTCTCCGTATTTTTGTCGTTGTCCATCGCACACCTCGCGCATAACGTGATATCAATTATAATATGTTATTACTTTATCACATAAAGCGCGCTTTGTCAATTGCGTGGTGGATTTTTTATCGCTTTAATTGTTTCATCCGACATTCAGACCAAAAGATACATCAGCACAAAGTGACACGCGCTGCCGCCCATCACAAAAAGGTGAAATATCTCATGTGAGCCGAAGCTTTTGTGTTTTTCATTGAATGAGCCGAGCTTCAGCGCGTATATGATTCCGCCGACGGTGTAAAGTATGCCGCCTGCCAAAAGCCACGCGAACTGCGCGTCCGTCATTGAGCTTAAAAGCTCAGGGAGCGTCAGTATGCATGCCCATCCCATGCCGATATAAAAAATTGAGGATACCCATTTAGGACAGTCAACCCAGAACGCCTTGAATAGTATGCCCAAGAGCGCAAGCCCACATATATGGCAAAGGCGCATCCATCCGGTACGTCCGCCAAGCACGAT
>JAJQHI010000188.1 GCA_021199825.1 Bacillota bacterium | reverse complement strand
GCATAGTCACAGGCTTCAATTTCACATTTGGAGCTATGGCAGCGGGGAATACCGATACCATTCAGTGCTTTGCCGAAAAAAAAGGTGTTGGCTTTGCGGCGGTGTCCGGTGTAACCTCACCCGACGGGCACACCGTTTCATCCACCCGCATACGTCAAATGATACATAGTGGTCAGATGGATCTTTTCCCATACCTTGACCGCCGCTTTTCCTTACGGCTTGAATATGAAAGCGGTGACCCCGCCGTTGCTCTTTTGCCGTGCGGTGTGATAACGCCTCCCTCTGGCACATACGATGTGATGGTTCACCTTTCCGACAGGAAAGGTTCCGACAGGAAAGGTTCCGAGGGGGATGCTCTCGCGTGTGAGGCTGACATTTCATGCATATATGCTGCAGATGAAAAGGACCCAGCTTCCAAAAAGTCAGTCACATTTTCGGGCGGCGGAATTGATTGCTCCGGCTCCCGTCCCGTGAGCGTTGAATTTTTGAAAATGAAGTCCTCAAGTGATTAAAGCTCTGACTTTTTATACTGTCGCAGAAAGCCGTAATACGCGGGCTTGGGATTCAGGTTTTCGTCAAAGAGAAGCGCGTGCTCGCCGCGTCTCCACGAAAGATGATCCGAAAGTCCCCAAACAGTTACAGCGCTTATGTTCGTCCCGCTTTCACGGCGGGACATTATTCTGTCCATCAGATCTTGATAATATTCGCCCTGACGCTCAAGCTTTTCATGGTCTGCGTCCTTAACTCCCACGTCAAGCTCCGTTACCTCGATTTCATATCCCTCAGACGCGAACTTATCCATAGCGGCAAAGTAAAGCTCCTGATTATCGGTGAGGGAAAGATGGCTCTGCATTCCTATGCCGTCCAAAAGTCCTTCCTTTTTGGCTGATTTAAGATTTGAAAGAATTATATCGGGCTTATACATACACGAGTAATCGTTGTAAAAAAGCTTTGTACTGTGTCCTGCATATTTGTGCGCAAATAAAAGCGCCTGATAATAGTAGTCGCTGCCTACTGTTTGATACCACATATTTTTGTCGCGGCGTACACCGTTTTCGTCACCTGACTCCCTGTCAAACGCTTCATTTACAACATCAACCGCGTAAATGAGATCAGGATACCCCTCAAGAAAGAAGGCGAGCACATCCTTGATGTAGTTTTCCATGCGGCAAAGCATGACCTCGCGGCAGACAGGCGCGCCGCCGCTCGTGTAGTCCTCGGTAAAGAACCAATCCGGTGTCTGAGAATGCCAAACCAGAGTATGAAGTCGAAGCTTCACGCCGACGGTGAGTGCTGTTTTGACGACAGGCGCACACGCGTCGAATTTCACAGCGGCGTGTTTGTAGCTTGAGGGAAGTGTGTTCCTTGATTTTTCCTCGTCAAGTATAGCCTCAGGCTTCATTTCGTTTTCGCACGTATAGCAGTTGAAATTACTCATAATCAAATCCGAATACTTATCCCACGACGCGAATACGAAATTCGGAATCGCGGCGCCTATATAAAGCTTGTCGCCATATGCCTCAATTGCGTTCATTTTATTTCTCCTTTGATGATTAGGCATTGATTTATCGCGGGCTGAGCGTAAAGGTGAACTCACAGAACTTGCCGTATTCGCTTTTCACCTCAATTGTCTCACCGTGCGCGTCCATAATGGTTTTGCATATATAAAGTCCGAGCCCGACCCCCGTTTTGTCAAGACCGCGGCTTTTATCGCTTTTATAGAATCTGTCAAATACATGCGGCAGATCCTCAGGCGGAATCCCCTGACCCTCGTTGTATACGGAAACATGAACCTTTTTTCCGTACACTGAGGCAGAAACCTTGTATTCGCCGCCCTCGCGCGAGAATTTTACGGCGTTGTCGCAGATATTATAAAGCACCTGATAAATAGCGTCTCTGTCCGCGTTTACCATAATGTTATCGCTGACGGAATCGAATTCCACTTTCAGATTTTTCTCTGAAAGACGCGCCTCCATGGAAATAATTATTTCACGCGCCATTTCGCATATGTCAAATTCGGTGAAGGTGAACTTGCGCACTCCCGCCTCAATTCGGGTAAGGTCAAGAAGGGAAGAGACAAGGCGCGACAGGCGGCTGACCTCATTTTTAACGATTCTGAGGTAGTGCTCGTACTTGTCGGGCGGTATAACCCCGTCAAGAATGCCGTCAATGTATCCCGAAATTGTCGTCATTGGTGTGCGCAGATCGTGTGAAACGTTGGCAAGAAAGGTGCTTCTCATGTTTTCAAGATCTGCCAGGGATGCTGCCATATTGTTGAACGTTTCGGCAAGCTCCGCCACCTCATCACGCCCAACAACAGGCACCCGTACATCAAATTTTCCTGCTGCAAATTCCTTCGCGGCGGCGCTGATGTTCCTTATCGGTCTGACAACTCTTTCACTTATGAAATAAACCGCGACCAACGCCCCAAGCATTACCCAAAGGCTCGCCAAAATTGACGATCTGATAAGAGAGTTTAAAAGTGTGTCGGTGTTTGATTTTGCACTGCAGGTGAAAACAGCGCCGACCGTTTCACCGTTTAGCTGTATCGGCAGCCCATATACGTATTTAACGTTTGAGAATACACCCTCGCTGTCATCCGAAACAAACGAATATCCGCCCGAATAAATGTTTTCGAGCAGGTCGGAGCTGACGGTGTATACCGTATCAGATGAGGCGTCCGGCACATATCCTCCGGCGGAATAAATGACAACCCCGTCGCCGTCGGCGATAACAACTGAAACATCCCCCACGTATTCAAGGAGCAGACGCAGGCTTTGGTTAACTGATTGACCGTTTTCCTCAATATACTCGTCAAGAGATGTCCCCTCTGACATCTCGCCGTTTATATATTCTGCGACAGCCTCAGCTGTGCGGGAGAGCGATATTTCTTTTGAGGTGTCGGAATAACCGCCTATCAGCGTGGACGTTATCACGGTTTGAAGCACAAAGCTGACAATTATCGTCAGCATAAAAACACAAATGTATTTTGTAAAAATCGAGCGAAACACAAAAAGACCTTCCTTTAGCGTCAAAAGGGCGTGCTGTTTGACACGCACGCCCGAATTTCGACATCTTACTGTATAACTTCAAACTTATATCCGACACCCCATACCGTTTTGAGGTTCCATTTGTCGGACACGCCCTCAAGCTTTTCACGCAGACGCTTGACATGTACGTCAACTGTGCGTGAGTCGCCGAGATAGTCGAATCCCCAAACCTTATCAAGCAGCTGGTCTCTTGTGAAAACACGGTTGCAGTTAAGGGCGAGGAAATAAAGAAGCTCAAGCTCCTTCGGCGGAACATCCACGGGCTTGCCGCACAGTCTAAGCTCATACTTTTCGAGGCTTATTTCCATGTTGTCGAATTTGATGACCTCACTGCCGGTTGCAGTGTCATGTGTGTTGTATCGACGAAGAACAGCCTTGACACGAGCGGAAAGCTCCTTCATATCAAAGGGCTTGACAACAAAGTCGTCAGCACCGAGTTCGAGTCCCAAAACCTTGTCGAAAACCTGTCCCTTTGCGGTAATCATGATTATCGGTTTTGAGGAAACCTCACGAATCTCTCGGCAAACCTGAAGACCGTCTTTTTTCGGAAGCATCAGGTCAAGAAGCACGAGATCGGGGTCGTACATTTTGAAATAGCTTACCCCGTCGTTGCCGTCGTTTGCGGTTTTCACATCGTACCCTTCGTTTTCGAAGTACAGACGAAGCAAATCGCATATGATCAAGTCGTCTTCGATAACAAGTATCTTTGTACCTATAGCCATAATTCTCATCCGTTTTATTGCTTTCACGTAGTACATTCTTATTAT
>JAJQHI010000073.1:1723-3831 GCA_021199825.1 Bacillota bacterium | reverse complement strand
CGCTCCCCCGTTACGGACGGAGGCGACGGGAAGCATTCGATTATGATGTTTACTGTCAGAAACGAGGCAGGTTACCTCGCAAAGGCTGTCAACATAATCGGAAAATACGGCTACAATATGCGCTGTCTGCGCAGCCGCCCAATGAAAAATCTTTTATGGCAATATTATTTTTATGTGGAGCTTGAGGGCGACCTTTCGACTCCTCTCGGCAAGGAAATGCTCGGCGCGCTCTCGGAGTTTTGTGAAAACCTGAAGGTAGCGGGCACATTTAGATATCCCGCAAGCATTGACTCAACCAAAGACAATACTCAAAAATAAAAAGGAGACATTTATGAATGTAAACATCCAATCCCAAAAGAAAAGCTATGATATTTCTGTCAAGCGCGGCTCGCTTGCACATGCACGCGACTATCTGAACCTTGAGCGCAGAGTCTTAATTGTCACCGATTATGGCGTTCCGATGAAATATGCCGCAACGGTAGCGTCACAGTGCTCATTTGCGAAAATTGTCACTGTCCCCAACGGTGAGGGCAGCAAAAGCTTTGACTATCTCTCTCGCATTCTCACAGTCATGCTGTCGCAGAATTTCACGCGCACCGACGCCGTTGTCGCTGTCGGAGGCGGCGTTGTGGGCGACCTTGCGGGATTTGCCGCTTCAATATACATGAGAGGTGTCGATTTTTATAATGTACCGACAACGCTTCTTTCCATGGTCGATTCATCAATCGGCGGAAAAACCGCGATAAATCACGAAGGCGTAAAAAATTCTATCGGCACATTTTATCAGCCGAAGCATGTTCTCATTGACCCAGACGTTCTCTCATCACTTCCCCGCCGCCAGCTTGCATGCGGTCTTGCGGAAGCCATTAAAATGGCGGCGACATCAGACGCGGACTTTTTCCGCCGCATAGAGGGAGTGTCACTCGGAGAGGATATTGGCAGGGAAACAATTGATGATATAATAAACAGCTCACTTTACATAAAAAAATGTGTGGTTGAGGCTGATGAGACAGAGCACGGGCAAAGGCGTGTGCTCAATTTCGGTCACACCGTCGGTCACGGAATTGAAAGCGCCGCGCACGGAACGCTTTTCCACGGCGAATGCGTCGCTCTCGGAATGCTTTTGATGTGTGAGGGAGAGGCACAGGCAAGAATCAAATCGCTTTTAAAATCGGCGGGACTGCCGACATACTGCGATATTGATATAGATAAGATTATATCATTTGTAACGCACGACAAAAAAATCGAGGGCAATACCATCAACTATGTCACGGTGCCCCAAATAGGCAGCTATAGATTTGAGCGTGTGGGGGTGGATGTATTCACTCGTGATATGAAATCACGGTGGGAGGAGATTATGGCATGAGAAACACCTTCGGCAACGATGTCACGGTGACAATTTTCGGCGAAAGTCACGGGGACGCTATAGGAGCGGTGCTCGACGGCATTGAGCCGGGGCTGAAAATTGATGAGGATTTTATCACCTCAAGAATGGACAAAAGGCGCGCTTCCGGTTCAATTTCCACCTCACGTCGGGAGGATGACAAAGTCAATATAGTAAGCGGAGTTTATAACGGTGTGACTACCGGCACGCCGATAACGTTTATCATATACAATCAAAACAAAAAAAGCGCAGACTATGACAAGATGGCAAGCGTCTGCCGTCCGGGACACGCCGACTACACGGGATATATTAAATATAACGGCTTTGGCGATTATCGCGGAGGCGGACATTTTTCGGGACGCATAACGGCGGGGCTTGTCGCTGCGGGGGCGGTTGCTGAGCTGTCCCTTATGAATCGCGGAATTACTGTCGGTACGCACATTAAAAGATGCGGCGGCATTTCAGACAGGGATTTTATTGACGTGCAGTCTGACATAAAAGCGCTTTCGGATATGACATTTGCGGTACTTGACACTGACGCAGCAGAAAGGATGCAGGCAGAAATACTCAAGGCAAAATCTGAGGGGGACAGTGTAGGCGGCATTCTCGAAACGGCGATATGCGGACTTCCCGCCGGGTTGGGCGAGCCTTGGTTTGACACAGCTGAGGGCGTTCTGTCACATATAATGTTCTCCATTCCCGCCATTAAGGGAGTGGTTCATAC
>JAJQHI010000073.1:0-1713 GCA_021199825.1 Bacillota bacterium | reverse complement strand
TGGAATTTGGACAGGGCTTCGCGCTTGCCGATATGAAAGGAAGCACTGCAAACGACCCGTTTTATTCGAACATGGGCAAGATACACACAAAAACAAACAACTGCGGTGGGATTCTCGGAGGCATAACCGACGGGGAGCCTATAATCATGAGATGCGCTGTCAAGCCCACCCCGTCAATTTATAAGGAACAGGAAACGGTCAATTTCAAAACGGGCGAAAATGTGCCGCTTAAAATTGAGGGACGGCATGATCCCGCAATAGTGCACCGCGCAAGAGCAGTGGCTGACGCGGCGGCGGCGCTGGCTATACGTGATTTATTATCAATGGGAGGCTTTGCATGATTACATATGGGCTCATAGGCGAGCATTTGCCTCACAGCTATTCAAAGGAGATTCACGAACGCCTCGCATCGTACAAATATGAGCTTTGTGAGCTTTCACATGATGAGCTTGACGGGTTCATGCGCAGACGCGAATTTAAGGCAATAAACGTTACAATACCATATAAGCGCGACGTTATCCCGTATCTTGACGAAATAGACGAGCACGCAAAAAAAATCGGAGCCGTCAACACAATTGTTTCTGAAGGCGGCAGGCTTTACGGGTACAACACCGACTATTACGGTCTTTGCGAGCTGATAAAGCACGCGGGCATCACGATTAAGGGAAAAAAGGTGCTTATACTTGGCACTGGCGGCACATCTAAAACGTCCGTGGCTGTTGCCGGTGACCTAGGCGCTGAGTCTATAACTGTCGTAAGCCGAAATGAAGGCGGCGAGACAATATCATACGAAAGAGCGTATGAGGAGCATTCGGGCGATGAGATTATAATAAACACCACCCCATGCGGTATGTTTCCCTTCCCTGACGGTGGAGGCGGACGAGTCGGTCTGCCTATTGACATATCGCGCTTTCCGAACCTTTCGGGCGTGATTGACGCGATATATAATCCCCTGAGGACAAATCTGATTCTTGACGCAAAAGCGCGCGGGATTCCTGCCGAGGGCGGGCTTTATATGTTGGTCGCGCAGGCAAAAAGGGCTTCGGAAATATTTACGGGCACACATATTGAAGACGACAGACTCGACCGCGTTTATTCTGCAATACGCCGCGAAAAGGAAAACATCGTGCTTATCGGTATGCCGGGCAGCGGAAAAAGCACTATCGGAAGGAAGCTTGCCGAAAAGCTCAACCGCAGGTTTTTCGATATTGACGAGGTTATCGTCAGACGCACAGGCATGAAAATATCCTCGATATTTGAAAAGGGCGGCGAGAGTCTTTTCCGAGATATTGAGGAGCAGACAACGGCTGATATTGCGGCAAATAACGTAGGATGCATTATCGCAACAGGCGGCGGCGCTGTGCTTCGTGCAGCAAATGACCGCGCGCTTTCAAGAAACGGCAGGCGATATTTCGTCGACAGACCTCCCGAACATCTGATACCGACATCGGATCGACCGCTTTCGTCAAGCCGCGCTGACGTTATGAGGCGATACCAGGAAAGGTATCCGCTTTACGTATCATGCGCTGACTGCATTATACCCGAAATGATTACGCCAAACGCCATGGCGGTTGAGATTATGAGGGAATTTAGAAATCACTGAGGAGATAATCGAAAATGAAGATTATGGTAATAAACGGACCGAACCTCAACCTTTTAGGGGTTCGCGAGCCCGATATATACGGCAAGGAAACATATTATTCCTTAGTCAAA
>JAJQHI010000134.1 GCA_021199825.1 Bacillota bacterium | reverse complement strand
GACAAAGAGCGAGATGAAGCATCTTGTAGAAAGCATCCCGTATGAAAGCGTAACGGGGTGAGTAAGAAATAAAAAACTCACGGCGGGGCGGTGCTCTGCCGTGAGATTTTTTAATTTTTGATGTATCGCGTGGTACTCCCCCGACCGACTTTTTTTATCGTTCCCGACCTCACCATAGCACCCAGAACCGTTTCAACGGTGGAGCGGCTCACATCGGGCAATATTTTGCATATCTCGGCTTTTGAAATGGGAATCAGACTGTTGAGAACCGTACTTTCAACGCGGGATTTCTTTGTCACGTATCCTGAGTTTATTACGGCAAAGCGCTTATCAAGCTCCTTATAGCACATATAAAGCGTGGACAGAAAGTTTTCTATAAATGGAACGTAGGCGTTTTCGTTTGTATCCCAGCCGACCGATGAGCGAAGAAGGGCATCATAGTAGTACGCTTTATAATTATTTATCTGCTCCTCAAATGAGATAAATTTCCCCGCGTCAAAGCCGTTTTTATAGAGAAGCAAAAGCGAAAGCAGACGCGACATTCTTCCGTTTCCATCACGGAAGGGGTGAATGCAGAGAAAGTCGAGAATAACGCACGGTATTAAGAGCAGCTGATTTATCTCGGAGTTGCTGCGGGCGTCCATATACGCAAGCTCAAGCTGCTCCATCGCCGCCTTAGTTTCCGCGGCGGGGGTTGGGCGGAACCTTACCCTTCGTCTGCCCGTGTCATCAACCTCCATAATCACGTTGTCGGCGGTTTTATATTTGCCGCCAAACCCTTCCTCCGAAAAGGACATCATAACCTCATGCAGCCGCAGAATATCTTCCTCACAAAAGTCGAGGTGTTCATAGCTTGCATGAATCACGCCGAGCGCGTCTCGATATCCCGCAATCTCAGCCTCATCATGATTCCTCGGAGCGCTGCTGCCGTTGACTATTTCCTCTATGCGTGAATCGCTTGTGACTATGCCTTCAATCGCATTGGAGCTTTTGACTGACTGAATTCTCGCCACGGCTTCAAGCTTTGAAAAAAGCTTCTCATATTTTTCCCGCCTAACTCCCGCCATAGTCCGAAGCGAATATATTCCGCCCGCAAGGGTTATCATTTTCGCAGGCAGAGATTCGTTTTTTAAAAATGAATAATCAAAAATTCTCATGTGTGAAGTGCGCCTCCTTTATGATACCGTCCGGTATATTCTCTGCACATAATTATACCACGGAATGTGCAGAAAAGCAAGCGTGATGTGCAGAGGGGAATGACGAGGTGAGATGCGATTTTTTTCGGTTGACAGGGAGGCGCTTTTTATAGTATAATCTTATTTGAATCAAAAAACGAAGGAGGGCTGTATATGGACGAAAAAAGAGATTACATAAAGGGGGCGAATCCCTATATGCCGCTGTGGGAGCACGTTCCCGACGGCGAGCCGAGGGTTTTTGAATATGACGGTGAGACCCGCGTTTACGTTTACGGCTCTCATGACACGGAAAGGGACGCATACTGCGGGCGCGATTATGTTGTCTGGAGCGCTCCAGCTGACGATTTATCGGACTGGAAATGTCACGGCGTATGCTACACGGCAACGGACGGCAGCGTGCTTTACGCTCCCGACGCGGTTAAGCGGGGGGACACGTTTTATCTTTACGCCGCGGAGGCGTGCGGCTCGCGGATTATGGTGGCGAAATCAAAAACTCCGTGGGGTCCGTTCACCGATCCTGTCAAGACCGAACTTGGATTTGATCCGGCTGTTCTGGTTGACGACGACGGGAAAATTTACGCCTATTGGGGCTTTTGCAAAAGCTGCGCCGCCGAGCTTTCCTCAGACATGGCGACGATAAAGCCGGGGACGCTTCGAGAGAATTTTATAGGTCACACGCACGGATACAAAAGCCCGAACGATGGGTTTGAAAGCGAGGAGGATGCATTTTTTGAGGCGTCGTCCATCAGGCGTGTGATGGGCAAATACGTTTTTATTTATTCAAAGCGCTACTACACACCCGTGCCCGAATATGGAGTTTTTTCGCCGAACAACGGATTTCTCACGTATAAATACAGTGACAGTCCGCTTGATGGGTACCGTCACGGAGGCGACATAATCTTCAACGGCGGAGAGATACTCAAAAATGCCGAGGGCGAGGGTGAGATGACGCTTCGCTGGGGAAACAATCACGGAAGCATTGAAAATATAAACGGCAAGTGGTATGTTTTTTATCACCGTCAAACGGGAACGAACGAGTTTGCGCGTCAGGGCATGGCTGAGCCGATTGACGCTGCCCTTGACCGTGACGGACGGCTCTTTATCGGGGATATTGCGTATAAGGACGGAGAGCCTGTATCGTCGCGTCCCGTTGAAATGACGTCATCCGGCATGTGCGCTGAGGGAATTGACGCGTACGGGATTATTTCGGCGGGGTATGCCTGCCATATTCACGGCAGCGGCGGGAAGGCTTACATAAAAGCCGTATATGACAAGATTGATTCCGTATCTGCGCCCGTCACAAACATCACGGGCAGCGTGACAGTCGGCTTCAGGTATCTGCAGTTTGGAAACACGCCGCCGCGTCACGTCATAGCCGAGGTTATCACGGACGGCGTGGCTTCGGTAAACGTGAGGCTTGACGATCACCGCGGAAGGATTATATCCTCCCTGCGGTTCGGGCACGAGGAAACGGTAAAAATCGCGCCTCTTGGCACGGGTGTTGTCGGCAGGCACGCTGTTTATTTCGAGTTCAGCGTGAAGGGCGGTGCGAGCGCCGAATTTGTGAGGTTTACCTTTGACCGTGAGCACGATGAGGACGGCTTTATATCAAACTCAAGGATGCCGCACGGTATCGGGGGCGAGTTTTTCATTGAAAAGATGAACCGCGGCGGTCACGCGGAGCTGGCGGAGTGGGGGCTTTCATCCCTGTCCCTCTCCCCCGACGCAAAAGCGCTCGATATCGGGTGCGGGGGCGGCGCGAATGTCGCAAGACTCCTCGAAAAATGTCCCGCCGGCAAGGTCACGGGCGTTGACTATTCCCCGCTCTGCGTTGAGAAGAGCAGCGAATACAACCGTGCTGCCATCGCTGAGGGGAGATGTCGGATTTTGTGCGAGGATGTGCGCGCACTTTCGTTCAAGAGCGGGAGCTTTGACGTTATAACGGCGTTTGAAACGATATATTTTTGGGATATAGGGCGCGGGTTTTCCGAGGTTTACCGTGTGCTGAAATCAGGCGGGCGCTTTTTCATATGCAACGACACGGACGGCGAGAGCCTTGCCGACTACAGACTCGAAAAGCGCGTACAGGGCTTGAGGATATATCCGCCCGAAAATATTGAGGCGCAGCTGAAAAAGGCGGGCTTCAAATCCGTCACGATAAGGCGCGGGAGCGGGCAGATGATAAGCTTTGAGGCTTTGAAATAAGAGCGCCAACTATGTATTTTGATGACAAAAGGGGTATTTACATTTGATGAAAAAGGCTATTGTTTTATCGAGCGGAGGTGCTGACAGTGCGACGTGTCTGGCTCTGGCGGCTGAAAAATACGGTCGTGAGAACGTGACCGCATTCGCGGTATATTATGGGCAGCGCCATGAAAGGGAGCTTGACTCGGCGAGGAAGCTTTCCGAATATTACGGTGTTAAGCATTACGAAAAGGACATGACTGAGGTATTTTTATCGTCGTCCTCATCGCTTTTGAAGACGGGGGAGGGCGAGATTCTGCCGCTTTCATATGAGGAGCAGAGCAGGACGGGCGAGGTTAACAGCTATGTTCCCTTCCGAAACGGGCTTTTTGTCGCCTCCGCCGCGGCGTTCGCGCTTTCATGCTGTCCTGACGCTGAGGAGATTGCGGTATAT
>JAJQHI010000154.1 GCA_021199825.1 Bacillota bacterium | reverse complement strand
CGCCGTCACACTCCGCACGCAAATTCGATATAGGCTCCTCCTTTGAATATACGACCTTTAGCTTTTTTATTCCGCGCCGGCGAAGCTCATGTCTCATTACTCTTGCCAGGGGGCAGACAGAGGTTTTATAAATATCGGTCACCTCAAACGCAGTGGGATCGAGCTTGTTTCCGGCGCCCATTGCGCTGATTATTGGTGTGGCGGACGCTTCCGCTTTTACTGCAAGCTCAATTTTTCCCGTAACGGAGTCAATGGCGTCAATCACATAGTCATATACGGAAAAATCAAAGAAATGAGAGGTTTCGGGAGAAAAAAAGACTTTATGTGTCGTGAGCTTCAGGTCAGGATTAATGTCCAAAAGCCTTGATTTTGCCGCATCGACCTTATATGCTCCGACATTGCTGTGCAGCGCGAATATCTGCCTGTTTATATTTGAAAGTGATACAGCATCGTCGTCAATTATATCAAGCTCGCCGATACCACCTCTTACAAGCGCTTCCGCCGCTGTTCCGCCGACCCCACCTATGCCGAAAACTGCGACCCGCGCCTCCTCAAGCCTATGAAGAGCGTCGTTACCTATAATAAGCGCTGATCTTGATGTTTCCTCTCTCATATCTGCACCCCTTGGAATGAAAAGCTGATGTACGTAAATATATTTTATCATAACGCCGAGCCTATGTCAAACGACGAAAAAAGCTGTTTATAATGCGTAGGTGAAAATTTTCTCCTTGCGAATTTCAAAAAAATCGAAAAAATCGCGTTTTGCCCCTTGTTTTTTTGCGAAGAATGAATTATAATAATCGAGGACTTGCAAAAATGCTTTGCTACGATGGGGTATGCAGAGGTGTTTTCTGCATTTTTTCGTATATAGCCCGTTATTTCATATGAAAGGAGTCACTGAAGTGGATAATATTCAGGAGAAGACCTTATACAGAGAGGATTTCGAACATGATGCCTGCGGAATCGGAACGATAATAAGCATTGACGGCATACCGTCGTATTCTATCGTTGACGGTGCGCTCAGCATTGTTGAGCGCCTTGAACACAGAGCAGGCAAGGATGCTACAGGAGAAACAGGAGACGGTGTCGGAATCCTTCTTCAGATTTCACATAAATTCTTTTCAAAGGTTGCAAGCTCGCTCGGAATCGAGATTGGGGGTGCGCGTGATTATGCCGTCGGTATGTTTTTCTTCCCGGAGGAAACGCTTGCGCGCCGTCAGGCGATGAAGATGTTTGAGGTCATATGTGAAAAGGAGGGCGTTAAATTTCTCGCATGGCGTGAGGTTCCTACCGACAGCTCTATTCTTGGTAAGCGTGCGAGGGACTCCATGCCTCATATAATGCAGTGTTTTCTGAGGCGTCCGGACGGCGTTGAAAAAGGACTTGCGTTTGACCGCAAGCTTTATATTATACACCGTGTATTTGAAAAGAGCAACGAGAAAACTTATGTGGCATCCCTTTCATCGCGTACGATAGTATATAAGGGAATGTTCTTGGTACATCAGCTGAGAAGATTCTACCTCGACCTTCAGGATGAGGATTATGAAAGCGCAATCTCAATGGTGCACTCACGCTTTTCGACAAACACAACTCCGAGCTGGGATCGTGCGCATCCAAACCGCATGATTCTGCATAACGGAGAGATCAACACCATACGCGGCAACTGCGACAGAATGCTTGCACGCGAGGAAACCATGTCATCCGAATGCATGGCGGACGATATGCATAAGGTGTATCCCGTTATTACGCCGACAGGCTCCGATTCGGCGATGCTTGACAATACACTTGAATATCTTGTTATGAACGGCATTCCGCTGCCGCTCGCTGTTATGATGCTCATACCTGAGCCGTGGAAGGTGGATCAGTCTATGTCACGCAAGCGCCGCGATATGTACCACTACTACGCCACCATGATGGAGCCGTGGGACGGTCCTGCGTCTATTATATTCTCCGATGGAGATGTTATGGGTGCTGTGCTTGACAGAAACGGTCTTCGCCCGTCAAGATATTATATTACAAAGGACAGGAAGCTCATTTTGGCGTCCGAGGTTGGCGTGCTTGATATTCCGCCGGAGGACATTCTCGTTAAGTCGCGCCTGCGTCCCGGAAGAATTCTTCTTGTTGACACTGTAAAGAAGGCTGTCATCTCGGATGAGGAATGCAAGGAATATTTTGCGTCCCGCAAGCCCTACGGCGAGTGGCTCGACAGTCACTTGGTGACGCTTGCAAGCCTTCCTGTTCCGAACGGGAATGTGCCGTCATATACGCCTGAGGAGCGCAGCAGACTTTATAAGGTGTTCGGATATACGGAGGAGGATATCGTTGACGCTATTTTGCCGATGGCAAAAACGGGCGGCGAGTCCACGGCGTCAATGGGTATCGATACACCATTGGCAGTGCTTTCCTCAAAGCACCAGCCGCTCTTTAATTATTTCAAGCAGCTGTTTGCGCAGGTAACCAATCCGCCGATTGATTCGCTTCGCGAGGAAATTGTCACGGATACAACAGTTTATCTCGGCAAGAACGGCAACATCTTGGAGGATAAGCCCGAAAACTGTACTGTCCTTCAGATACATAATCCGATTCTCACAAGCGTCGATTTGATGAAAATCCGCAGCATGAAAAAGCCCGGATTCAACGTCAAGACAGTCTCGCTGCTTTATTACACAAATTCATCCCTTGAAAAGGAGATTGACAGGCTGTTTGTCGATGTGGACAGGGCATATCGCGACGGCGCAAATATAATTATTCTCTCCGACCGCGGGGTCGATGAAAACCATGTGTCGGTTCCCTCGCTGCTTGCTGTGTCCGCGATTGAGCATTATCTCGTACGCACGAAAAAGCGCACGGCTGTGTCAATTATACTGGAAAGCGGCGAGCCGCGTGATGTTCACCATTTCGCAACTCTTCTCGGATACGGCGCGAGCGCCATTAACCCATATTTAGCACAGGAATGTGTTGTTGGGCTTGTAAATGAGGGAAGACTGAGCAAGGACAGAACAACGGCAATCAACGATTACAATTCCGCGATTCTGAAGGGAATAGTCAAAATTGCGGCTAAAATGGGCATATCGACGATCCAGTCATATCAGTCGGCTCAGATATTTGAGGCTGTGGGAATCAGCCAGAGTGTAATCGATAAGTATTTCACCAATACAGTCAGCCCCGTTGACGGTATTGGAATCGATGATATTGCAGAGGATGTCGAGTGGCGTCACAGTCATGCGTTCGACCCGCTTGACCTCGGTGTTGACATCACACCTGACAGCGTCGGAAATCATAAGCTTCGCTCGTCCTCCTCGGCGGAGGATCACTTATATAATCCTGAGACGATAATTGCTCTTCGTGATGCGACACATCAGGGGTCATACAAACGCTTTAAAGAGTATTCCGCGATGGTGGATGATGAGGCGCGTCCTCATACGCTGAGAGGTCTTCTTGATTTTAAATACGAAGAAGGACACGAGATTCCGATTGATGAGGTTGAGCCCGCGTCCGAAATTGTCAAGCGCTTCAAGACCGGTGCCATGTCATACGGGTCAATCTCGGAGGAAGCGCATAAATGCATGGCAATAGCCATGAACACAATCGGAGGCAAATCCAATTCGGGAGAGGGCGGAGAGGACCCCGCGCGCTTCGGCACTAACATGAACAGCGCCATCAAGCAGGTGGCGTCCGGACGATTTGGCGTAACGAGCGAATATCTCTGCTCTGCAAAGGAAATTCAGATTAAGATGGCGCAGGGGGCGAAGCCCGGCGAGGGCGGACATCTTCCGGGCAAAAAGGTTTACCCTTGGATTGCGAATACACGCTATTCCACGCCCGGCGTTGCGCTTATT
>JAJQHI010000244.1 GCA_021199825.1 Bacillota bacterium | reverse complement strand
ATATTCTCGCGTATGACGTGGGCTTTGAGGATTGGCTCTACGAGGTCGAGATTGAAACGATGTCGGGCAAATATGAGTATGAAATCAACATGGACGGCAGCATTGCCTCTGCCGGGTATGAAGAATATCGGAGCGCGCTTACAAGCGTTTGGGGAACAATTGCTGACGCGGAGGCGCTCGCGCTCAACGACGCGGGCTATTCGTCCGACAGCGTGAAGTACATCAATTCATATATCGAATATTCCGACGGCGAGCCGACATATTATGTGGTTGAGTTTGAGCCGCGCGGCACCGATACGGAATATACGTATAAAATCAACATTACGACGGGCAGCGTTGTTAATGTCTACGTGGATCAGCATTGATGAAGCTGACTCAGGGGGTATTTTTGAAAAAATACCCCCTGAAACCCCCAAAAACTTTTAAAAGGGGGACTAGGTTAGGCTGGAATGTGGTAAAGCGCTAAATCAAAGAGAAATAAATCTCTTGATTTGGCGCTTATCTTCATTCAGGGCAAGCCTATTTCCCCTCCTAAAAGTTTTTGAAAAGGGTGTCGGGGAAAACTTTTTTCAAAAAGTTTTCCCCGACTGGGCTTCGGGGCAAAGCCCCGATAACTCCTCGAAAAAAGTCAAAAATAGTGATTGAAAAAGCACATGGAATGTGATATACTATACAGTTGAATACAAAAACTATATTCAAGGAGATAAGCTATGTCAACACTTAAAGGCGCGTGCATAATCGGACAGTCGGGCGGACCGACATCGGTTATCAACGCGAGCGCATACGGCGCAATCATCACAGCGCTTGAGGACGAAAACATCACGAACGTATACGGTGCGTGCAACGGAATCCGCGGCGTACTCGACGACAATCTCATCGACCTCTCGCAGGAGGACAGAGACGAGCTTGCGCTTTTGAAGTACACCCCGTCATCCGCACTCGGCTCATGCCGCTACAAGCTCAAGAATCCGGACGTTGACGACTCGGATTACAAGCGCATACTTGAGGTATTCAAGAAGCACGATGTCCGCTATTTCTTCTACAACGGCGGAAACGACAGCATGGACACATGCAACAAGATAAGCAAGTACTGCCTCTCACACGGCTATGAGTGCCGCGTTATGGGAATACCCAAGACGATAGACAACGACCTCGCCGGCACAGACCACTGCCCCGGCTTCCCGTCAGCTGCGAAGTACATCGCGACATCCGTAATGGAGGTTTACTGCGACGCAAGAGTTTACGACACGGGAATGATAACGATAATTGAGATTATGGGACGCAACGCGGGCTGGCTCGCGGCATCTTCTGCTCTCGCGGGATACAAGGGATACGGCGCCGACCTCATCTATCTGCCGGAGGTTGACTTCGACCTTGATTCGTTTGTTGAGAAGGTTGTCAAGCTCTACAACGAAAACGGAAAGGTTATCGTATGTGTATCAGAGGGCATACATGATAAGGACGGAAAATATATTTCCGAATACGGCTCAGACCTCGCGTCGCAGGTTGACAGCTTCGGTCACGCTCAGATGGGCGGTCTCGCTTCATATCTTGCGGGTGTCGTAAAGGAAAAGACGGGCGCGAAGGTACGCGGAATTGAGCTTTCGCTGCTCCAGCGCTGCGCTGCGCACTGCGCGTCGAACACTGACATTGAGGAGAGCTTCACTTCGGGCGCTACTGCCGTTAAGTGCGCCGTTGCAGGTGAAACCGACAAGATGGTGGGCTTTGAGCGCTCATACGACGAGGCGGGCAATTATGTCTGCAAGACAAAGCTCTTTGAGCTTTCCGATGTCGCGAACGCTGAAAAGAAGGTTCCGCTTGAGTGGATCAACGAAACGCATGATGGCTTGACTAAGGACTTCATCGATTATTGCCTCCCGCTCGTCGCAGGCGAAACGGGCATGGTTAAGGAAGACGGTCTCCCGCGCTTCGCTAAACTGAAAAAAGTTAAGGTATAAGGATGTCGGAGCGCTGCTCCGAACCACGCCAAAGGGGTGCTTTTGCAAAAGCACCCCTTTGGAAACCCCGAAAATCCTTTAAAAGGGGAGCAATAACAGGCTTGGATGAGGTAAAGCGCTAAGTCGAAGAAAAAGCATCACATTTTGCAATGTGGTGCTTTTTTAATTGATTTGCCGCTCTGCCTCATCCGGGACAATCCTATTCCCCCTTTTAAAGGTTTTTGATGGGGGTTTGGGGGAAACTTTTTTCAAAAAGCTTCCCCCAATTCGTCCCCCACAAAAAACTTCACAATGGCGTATAGACAAATTCGGCGCTTTATGATAAAATAGACCCAACATGAGGAGGTGAGGACCTTTTGAAGGATGAGGGCGTAGGCAGCAAGGCTGCCCGCGGCGGCATATTAACGGCGGGATTCATGGCGGCGGCGACGTTTTCGGCGAAGGTGCTGGGGCTCGTGCGCGATATGATGGTCGCGTCTTATTTTGGCACGGGCGTGACGGCGGACGCTTATATGCTCGCGACAAAAATACCCACGACGCTTTTCGACGCTGTTGTAGGCGGCGTCATTTCAGCAGCTTTCATACCCATTTTCAGCGATACCCTTCAAAAGGAGCAGGACCCCGATAAAAGAGGCGAATCCGCCCGCTTCGCAAACAGATTCATCACGCTTATTCTGACCGTGTGTGTCATAATAGCGGCGCTTGGCATGATATTCGCCGACCCGCTCGTCTCGTTTATGGCGCCCGATTATGACACCGAAACGCACGACCTGTCTGTTGAGCTTACAATTATCATGTTCCCGATGATTATATTTACGGGACTCGCGTTTTCGTTTGTCGGTGTGCTTCAGTCGTACGGCGAATATATTATCCCCTCGATTATAAGCTTTGTATCAAACCTTGCGATAATACTCTACTTTATAATATTCGGGAAGACGTTCGGCGTTTATGGGCTGGCGGTTACAATGATTGTCGCGTGGTCGCTTCAGGTGCTGGTGCAGATACCGTCGCTCGCGAAGCTTCACTTTCGCCCGCGCCCCGACTTTCACTTCAGAGACGCGAATATTTTGAGCGCCGTTCGGCTGGCGCTGCCGATGCTCGTCAGCACATGGATTCAGCCCCTCTGCTCGTTTGTAAATTCGCGCTTCGCGTCGTCAGTTTCGGGCGCGTATTCCTCGCTTGAATACGCAAACAGGCTTTATGTAACTGTCACGGGGATTTTCTCGTTCGTCGTCACGAATTTGGTCTATCCGAAGCTCGCCAAATCAAACGCGGGCGGGAATGAGGATGAGACGCGGACGATAACGGCGACCGCGATTAAGGCTGTCGTCATGATTATAGCTCCGCTTTCCCTCGGCGTTATGGTGCTGTCAGGTCCGATTGTCTCGGTGATATATGAGCATGGTGAGTTTTCGTCATCGGATACCGTATCATCGGCGCTTACGTTTTATTCGTTTGGAATGCTCTTTTTGGCGCTGAATGAGGTATTCTCAAAGTCGTTTTTCGCGAAAAAGCAGTCAAAAATCCCGATGGCTGCCTCCATTGTCGGAATGGGTGTGAATATTTTGGCTGTCGTTTTGCTCAACGGTTTTGTGGGGGACGATGCCGTGTCGCTCACAGCGTCCTTGGCGTTTGCCGTGTCGTGCGGAAGCGCCGCGACTGCGTTTGTTTCGGGCGGAATGCTTTTGAAAACCTCCCCCGGAATCCTCGGAAAAGAGGACGTAAAAACAATTGTGAAATCTCTCATTTCCGCGGTTGCTATGGGAGCGGTTATTTCGCTCGTTTACGGCGCTGCCGAATACCTTGCCGCCTCCGTGGGGCTTGACGGAATGCTCGGTCAGCTTTTGGTGTGCGTTGCTGTTGCCGTGGTTGGAGTTTTGGCTT
>JAJQHI010000085.1 GCA_021199825.1 Bacillota bacterium | reverse complement strand
GAATAAATCTGTCGGGATAACGGTATCAATCGCCGAGGGTATAGTATCCCTGCTTGAAAGATTTGAGGAGCGCTATACCGAGGAAAAGCTTCACCGGGGCTTATGCAATTATACTGACCTTGAGCGGTATGCGTATAAGCTTTTGAAAAATGATGAGACAGCGGCGGAGGTTGCCGCCGACATTGACGAGATATTCATCGACGAATATCAGGATGTCAATGAAATTCAGGACGCGATATTCAAAATGATATCGAGTGCGAGGGCGGAATGCAGACGCTTCATGGTGGGAGATGTCAAGCAGTCGATTTACGGCTTTCGCGGCGCTGACCCAACTATATTTGATAAATACCGCAGAAGCTTTTCGGAGGGCAAAGAGGGGAAACTCATATTCATGTCTGAAAACTTCAGATGCGACGAGGGCATTGTCAATTTCACAAACGACGTTACCGGCAGACTTTTCTCCTGCGGAAATGTGAGTTTTACGGAGGATGACGCGCTGCGCCACGCGAAGGGAACCGACGGGGTGAGCTTTGGCAACGTGAAATTCATTATTACTGAGCGCGGGGATGAGGCGGTTGAGGCGGAGGCTGAAAGCGTTGCCGCTGAAGCGGAAAAACTTATGCGGGGCGGCAGGGCAGCGGACGATATTGTAATTTTGATGCGCTCCGCCAAGGACCGCGCTGCTGTATTTGAAAACGCGCTCCGCCGTCACAATATTCCCGTGAGAAATGATACGATACCGAGCTTTTTTGAGTGCCCTGAGGTGCTCCTGATGCTCTGCCTTATAGGCATGTCAAATAATCCGCTTTACGATATTTATACGGCTGGGGCGCTTCGCTCGCCCGTTTTCGGCTTCTCGCTTGATGAGCTGATTGTGGTGAAGGGCGGTGGTGATGAGCCGTTGTATCGTGCACTTATAAAAGCCGCAGAGGACGGGTCGGAGGTCACGGATGAGCTGCGCGCAAAATGTGCCGATGCCGCCGAAATAATAAACGAATGGCGCGAATGTGCCGTGCGGATGCCGTCAGATGAATTTGTCCTGATGCTCTATCGGAAGACTGGCATGGAGGGCATTATAGCCTCACGCGCAAATATGTCCGTCGGCTCCGTGCCGCTTGATGTAAGGCGCGAAAATCTCACGTCGTTTTACGAGTACGCAAAGCGATTTGAGTCGGGTTCATTCCGCGGAGTGCATAGGTTCCTTGAATATATAAACGATATGATCGAGCGCGGTGTGAGCGCTGATATAAAGCGGACGGCGGGCGGCGGATGCGTTAAGATAATGACCATACACCAATCAAAGGGGCTTGAGTTTCCCGTTGTATTCCTTTCGGGATGCGGTTCAAAAAGAAACGCGAGCGATACTTCAAAATCGCTTCTCTTTGATAGGGAAACAGGAGTTGCCATGAAAATACGTCCCGACCCGGAACGAGCAGCCGTCACCGATACGCTTCTTCGCGCCTCTGCATCGGCGGCTATCGAAAAAAAGAACGATTCCGAGGAAATGCGCATACTTTACGTCGGTCTCACCCGCGCCAAGGAGCAGCTTTATGTCACGGCGGAGACGAGGCACACTGCGGATGAGCTTTTGTCAAATGCGGCGTGTGAAGCGCGCTTTTTCTCGTCTCACACAGTCAGAGAAAAGAAAACTCCGCTTGAGTGGATTCTCACCGCCGCTATAGGAGATGACGGAAGGCTTCCGTATGAGATAATTGGAGGTGATGAGCGCGCGGATGAGCCGAGATCTTTTGATGAGGTCGGACGTACTCTAACAGATGAAAAGAGCGCGGGTACGACCGACGCGGATTTGGTTTCCGCGGCAAAGGAAACAATGCTTCGCAACATAAATTTCGTCTATCCATATGAGAGGACGGGCGGAATACCCGCGAAAATATCTGTTTCAAGGCTCACACCTGACTATCTTGACCGCACTGATGAGGACTCGGTTCCGTATTCGTTTGATGTGCCGGAGGAAAAGACTGAGGCGGCGCTTGCCGGAACGGCAACTCATCTGTTTTTGCAGTTCTGTGACTTTGAGTCCGCAGCCAAAAGCATTGACGCGGAGGCTGACAGGCTTGTGACCGAGGGGTATATGAGGCAGTCGGACAGGCTTCTTATACGAACGGATGAGTCGAAAGCCTTCTTCCGTTCCAAAACGTATAAAAAGCTCGCCTCCGCGGACCGCGTTTGGCGCGAAAAGAGGTTCAACGTTCCGTTTCCCGCGTCTGAGTTTACTGAGGATGAGAGCGCGAAGCGGCTCTATGCCCAAAGCGAGGTGCTTGTTCAGGGTGTTATCGACTGTATGTACGTGACGGGCGGTGAGGTGACCATCATCGACTACAAAACCGACAGGCTTACGCCTTATGAAATCGCGCACCGTGATGCGGCGGAGGAAAAGCTTCGCTCCCGCCATGCGCGCCAGCTGAACCTTTACGGGCGCGCCGCGGCGGCGCTTTTCGGAAAGCCGCCCACACATCTTTATGTCTATTCCTTAGCGCTCGGAGACGAGATTGAAATCGATTTGGACGCTGACAAAAAATAAAAATGTGAAATTTCAAAAACGGTATTCTATTTTGCCGCACTTTATGGTATAATAAATATCGAACTCTGCGGAGTGCGTGATGGTTGGCTTTATAAACCCACGAAAGAATAAACGGAATCCGGGTTCTCCGCCCGTGAGCAGGCCTCCCGCTGCCTATCTGCGGCGGATGTTGGAAGCTCTGATGACGGAGATAGGGTGTACCGGCCTTGCTTCAATGCAGGGTTTCTTATCGTCAATCACACGGCTCATGTGGGGTTTTTCTTTATTTTGGTGCCGGTGAGGCAAAAAATCTGCGTTATGAGAGAAGAATTGCTGAACATTTTCGCATTGGCACTTGATTTTTTCGCTCCGATGTATTAAAATATACCCGACATCAAATCATACTTACATAAAGGAGAATGTTTTATGGCACTCGTAACAACGACAGAAATGTTCAAGAAGGCATATGACGGCGGATACGCCATCGGCGCTTTCAACGTAAACAACATGGAGATAGTGCAGGGAATCACGGAAGCCTGCGCAGAGCTCAACAGCCCTGTTATTCTTCAGGTATCAAAGGGCGCGCGCGCATACGCGAACCACACTTATTTAGTGAAGCTCGTTGAGGCTGCGGTAATTGAAAATCCCCACATCCCGATAGCTCTTCACCTTGACCACGGTCCCGATTTTGAGACATGCAAGTCATGCATTGACGGCGGATTCACCTCCGTTATGATTGACGCGTCTTCGAAGCCCTTTGAGGAAAACATTGAGATAACCAAGAAGGTTGTCGAGTACGCTCATGACCACGGCGTTGTCGTCGAGGCTGAGCTCGGAACACTCGCCGGGATCGAGGATGAGGTTAAGGTTGCGGCAGGTGACGCATCATATACGCATCCCGAAGAGGTTGAGGAGTTCGTTTCAAGGACAGGCTGCGACTCGCTCGCAATCGCAATCGGCACCTCTCACGGCGCATATAAGTTCAAGCCCGGCACAAAGCCCCAGCTCAGATTTGACGTTCTTGAGGAATGCTCAAAGCGCCTCCCCGGATTCCCGATAGTTCTTCACGGCTCATCTTCCGTTCCGCAGGAGTTTGTAAACCTCATCAACCAGTACGGCGGAGCAATGCCCGGCGCTATCGGTGTTCCTGAGGATCAGCTTCGCCACGCGGCAGAGCTTTCCGTCTGCAAGATCAATATCGACTCCGATATAAGACTTGCAATTACGGCGACGATTCGTCAGTACTTTGCGGAGCATCCCGCTGACTTTGATCCTCGTCAGTATCTCAAGCCCGCCCGTGCAGCCGTTAAGGCAATGGTCGCTCATAAGAT
>JAJQHI010000207.1 GCA_021199825.1 Bacillota bacterium | reverse complement strand
CGTTGATATTATGGACAGCGAGGGCGATATCGCGCTCCCTGTCAAGAACGGAACGCACCTTAAGAATAATTATGTCGGCGCGAGCCTTCAGAATTACGACTCAATGCTTGTGCTTTCGCATTTCAAGGGACACCCGATGGGCGGCTTCGGCGGCGCGCTTAAAAATATTTCAATCGGCATCGCGTCATCTCACGGAAAAGCCAATATCCACGGCGCGGGAGATCCCAAAATGATATGGCGCGCGAAGCAGGATGATTTTCTCGAATCCATGGCGGAGGCGGCGAAGACCGTCATCGACTATTTTGACGGCAAAATGGTGTTTGTAAACGTCATGAAGAATATGTCCGTTGACTGTGACTGCTGCGCCGTTGCGGAGGACCCGAAAATAGGCGATATCGGTGTGCTCTCATCCCTTGACCCCGTGGCGCTCGACCAAGCGTGCGTTGACCTTGTTTACACGTCCGATGACCCCGGAAAGGGAGATCTCATCGAGCGCATGGAATCACGTCACGGAATCCACACGGTGGAAACAGCCGAAAAGCTCGGATGCGGCAGCCGCGAATACGAGCTCATTATAGTTTAATTACTTCTTTTTTCGCAGCGCGGCAAAAAAATCGTGCAGAATCGCCGAGCATTCGCGCTCGCATACGCCGAATGTGATTTTTGGCTTTGAGCCGAGCGGGTACGAGGCTAAATTTATTACGCTGCCAAGCGCTCCTGCGTTTGGGTCCTTTACTCCTATGACAACTCGGTCAATCCGGCTGTTGATAACGGCGCCGGCGCACATAGGACACGGCTCAAGGGTGACGTACATCGTGCAGCCCGAAAGCCTCCACCCGCCAATATATTTTGACGCCTCGCGTATCGCCGTCATCTCGGCGTGTCCGTCGGCGCACCTGTCAGTCTCCCGCGTGTTGTGACCGCGGGCAATAATAACCCCGCTGCGCACGATGACGGCTCCTACGGGAACCTCACCCATGCCGGCGGCATCTGTTGCCTCCGAAAGCGCCTCCTTCATGAAATATTCGTCGTTCACGGAAAAACTCCTTATCTATGAGGATACACTGTGACCTAAATCATATCATGAAAGCGGAGAAATCTCAAGGGGGCAAAAGTAAATTGAAACTGGAGATACTCATGTTTATTTCATGCCTTGATATGGAGGGCGTTCTCGTCCCCGAAATATGGATAGCGTTTTCAAAGGAAACGGGAATCGCGGAGCTTTCGCGCACAACGCGCGATGAGCCAGACTACGATAAGCTCATGCGCTACAGACTCGATATACTGAAGCGTCACGGCTTTAAGCTTTCGGACGTACAGTCCACAATCGGCAAAATCGAGCCGTTTGAGGGGGCGCGCGAGTTTCTCGGCAAGCTCTCGGAGCTTTGTCCAGTGATAATAATAAGCGATACATTTGAGCAGTTTGCGGGACCGCTTATAAAAAAGCTCGGAAATCCAACCCTTTTCTGCAACACCCTTGAGGTTGCCGGGAACGGCGAGATAACGGGCTACAAAATGCGCGTGAAAAACTCAAAGCTGTCAACCGTCAGGGCGCTTCAGTCTATAGGATATGAAACACTCGCCGTCGGCGACAGTTATAACGATATTGCCATGATGCGTGCGAGCCGAAAGGGCTTCCTTTTCAAAACCACGAAAGCGATAGCCGCGGAAAATCCCGATATTGGGGTATACGATGAATTTGATGGGCTGCTTTCAGCCATGAAAGCGGCAATGGAATAATCGAAGCTTAGAAAAATCGTGCTGATGCGCGAAGTATTCGGTCAAAACTCCACAAAAAAAGAAGAGTGGCGGTGCTTTAATTTGCGTATTTTCAACGAAAAACGCGAATTTGCCCGCCCCTTAATATTTTTGCGCTTGATATTCTAAATCGAATTTGATATAATCAATTCGTATTTTGTGCGCGGGGACTTTATGCCTCACGCCTACTTTATAGAGAAAGATTTTAGGGGAGATATAGACGTATGGAAATAAGAGATCCAAGATTTCACGACGGAGCGAAAAAGGCTGCCATTATAGGCGCGGGTTATGTCGGCTCAACGATAGCGTACGCTATGGTTGTGCGCGATGTCGCGAGTGAAATCATTCTCATTGATATTGACAGAAAAAAGGTTGAGGGCGAGGCTCTCGACATTCCTCACGGAGTTTCCGATATGGGAACCGCTCCCGTTTACGCGGGAGACTACAGCGATATTCAGGACTGCGACCTCATTATCATCACCGCGGGCAGGAACCGCCGTCCCGGTGAGACAAGACTCCAGCTTGTAAACGACAACGCCGCGATTCTTCACAACGTTTTGATGAATATTCAGAAATACTACACCCACGGCACGATTTTGGTTGTCGCGAACCCCGTCGATGTGCTTACGGCATATACTGACAGGATTATGGGACTTCCGAACGGTCAGGTATTCGGCACGGGATGTCTGCTTGACACCTCGCGCATGATACGCACGCTTTCTGATTACCTTAAGGTGCCCACTCCCCTCATCAAGGGAAGCGTTGTCGGTGAGCATGGCGACACGCAGATACCGATTTGGAGCCGCTTCACTGTATGCGGCGTGCCGATTGAGAATTTCTGCGAGGTCAGCGGCATTCTCTGGAATGAGGAAAAGCGAAACGAAATCAGCAATACTGTCAAGACGATGGGCTCAACCATCATAAACGGGAAGGGAAAGACGCATTACGGAATCGGTACCTGCTCATGCTACCTTGCTGACACCGTGCTTTCACAGAAATTTACCGTTGCCTCCGTTTCATCCGTGCTTCGCGGAGAATACGGAATATCTGATGTCGCGCTCAGCGTTCCCTCTGTCGTCAGCTCGAACGGAGTAAAGCAGAGAATTGTTGAGGAGTGGACAGACGCGGAGCTCGCTGCCCTTCGCGCAAGCGCGGCTCACCTGAAGGAAACGCTCGATTCGATAGATATTTGACGTATGGACGATATTGACACGCAAAAAAGAATATGCGTGAGCGCCGAGGCGGTATATGTGGTGTCGCTTTTGATTCTCTCACTCTCTGTCGCGATGACAGCCGCGTCAAATTACGGCGTATCCATGATTGTCGCGCCCGCCTACATCATATGGATGAAGCTTTCGGAGTCGATTTCATGGATAACCTTCGGTCAGTGCGAGTATATCGTGCAGGGCGCGCTCTTCATTCTTTTCTGCATACTCATGAAGCGCGTGAAAATCGTATATTTCAGCTCGTTTCTGACGGGCGTGATATACGGACTCGTGCTTGATATGTGGAGGCTCATACCGGTGCTCAATCCGGACGTGACCGAGCCCGGCTCGCTTCCCGCGTGGCAAAATGTAATACTCTTTGCCCTTGGCATGGTCATGACGTCCTTTTCGATATCGCTCTTTTTCAAAACGTACTTATACCCTCAGGTATACGACTTTTTCGTGAAGGGAATCACCGCGCACTATAACCTCGACCGCGGAAAATTCAAAACCGCGTTTGACTTTACGTGCCTTGGCGTGTCGCTTTTGCTCTCGTTTGTCCTTTTCGGCAAAATTGTCGCTGTCGGCGTCGGAACAGTCATCATCACCTGCTTTAACGGGCTTCTGATAAGCCTTTTCGGTCGCCTGACGGATAAATTCATCACGGTCAAGCCGACCTTTGAAAATTTCGCCGAAAAATTTGCACTTCAATAAAACCGCGCCGCGGAGCTATGACTGCCCCGCGGCGCACTTTTTTATTTGTTGACCTTTGACCTGATGTCGCCGCGCTCGCAGCGGTTGCCCCATGAATCGATGAGCACGCCGTCACGCGACACGCATATAATCTCGCAGTTGTTCGAGCATTTTCCGCAGTTGACCTCGCGTGTGACAAAATCCATGTCCGCCACGTCAAAGGAAAACGGCACATCGCTCTTCGTCTTTGCCTGCATGGCGAGAATGGCGGCGCCGTACGCGCCCATAAGA
>JAJQHI010000112.1 GCA_021199825.1 Bacillota bacterium | reverse complement strand
CGAATACATAGCACCCGCAGGAACCGTAGTATCATCGGACAGCGTAACTCCCGAACCGATAAGCGTTATCCCCTCGGCAACGTCGCGTGGACGACCGACAGTACAGTTTTTGCCTATAACCGTGTCGCCGTCGATAATTGAATAATTGACCTTCGAGCCGCTGCCTATAACGGTGCCGCTCATGATAACCGAATCCTTGACGTAAGCACCTTCCTCGACAACAACACCGTTTGAAAGCACGGAATTTTCAACAATTCCGTATATCTCGCAGCCCTCAGTCACAAGAGAGTTCTTTATCTCGGCGTTTTCACCGATAAAGTGCGGAGGCTCCGCGTTGTTTCTCGAATAAATGCGCCAGTCCTTATCGTTAAGCTCAAAGCTTGGCTCGTCTCCGAGAAGGTCCATGTTTGCCTCCCAGAGCGAATTTATCGTTCCGACATCCTTCCAGTATCCGACAAACGGGAACGTATACATGCGCTTTCCGTCCGCGAGCATTGCGGGAATGATGTTCTTGCCGAAATCATTCTGCGATGCGGGGTCGTCCTCGTCGCGCTGCAGGTATTCAATCAGAACCTTCGCCGAGAAGATGTAGATTCCCATCGACGCCTTGGTGCTTTTCGGATGCTTGGGCTTTTCTTCAAACTCATAGATTCTGCCCTCGTCGTCTGTGTTCATAATTCCGAACCTTGACGCCTCCTCAAGCGGAACCTCAAGCACCGCGATTGTCGCGTCAGCCTCGTTTTTCTTGTGAAGCGCGAGCATCTCGTCGTAATCCATCTTGTAGATATGGTCGCCCGACAGGATTATAACGTAGTCGGGATTATATCTTTCGATGAACGCGAGGTTCTGATAAATCGCATTTGCCGTGCCCTTGTACCAGTTGGATGCGTTTTTCGCCTGATAAGGCGGCAGCACCATAACACCGCCGCTGTTGCGGTCAAGGTCCCATGGCTGACCGTTTCCTATGTACTCGTTGAGCACAAGCGGCTGATACTGGGTCAGAACACCGACAGTCTCAATGCCGGAGTTGACACAGTTGGACATGGGGAAATCGATAATGCGATATTTCCCGCCGAACTGAACCGCAGGCTTTGCTGTCTTCTCCGTCAGGTTGTAAAGTCTGCTTCCCTGACCTCCCGCGAGCAGCATTGCTACGCATTCTTTCTTTTGAAACATGATATCACCTCTTCAATATGTATAGTGAACTTTATTAGTCTTTCGTCTTCAATTTTTCTTTTCAAATATAAACCCAGATTCGGGCGGAAAATCAAATGTGATGTAGCAGTCCCCCGTTTTCCTGTCCGCTCTCGCCTCCAAAACATGAGCCGCAACGGTCCCGCCCCACTTCTTCCACTCACTGTTGAGCAAAACAGTATATTTTCCTGTTTCAGGCACACGCAGCTTGTATTTTTTCCACGTTGAGCCTGAGAAATTGACGGCAACATATATCGGGTGCTTGTCAACTCCGCGCCTTATATACGCCAGCGCGTTGTGTCCCGCGTCCTCAGCGTAGATCCATTCAAAGCCTTCCCATCCGTCATCAATCTCCCAAAGCTCATGACGCGACAGATAGAGCTTATTGAGCGTCTTTACAAAGTCCCTCAAATTCTTGTGTGCCGGATAGTCAAGCATAAACCATTCAAGCTGGTTTTCGTAATCCCATTCACGGAACTGACCGTATTCCTGCCCCATAAACATGAGTTTTTTTCCGGGGAAGGTCATCATGTAAACGAGGAACGCCTTCATCGCGCTGAACTTGCTCTCCGCCGTTCCGAACATCTTATCTATGAGCGAATGCTTGCCGTGTACGACCTCGTCATGCGACACCGGCAAAATGAAATTCTCCGAATACGCATACATCATCGGGAACGTGAGCTTCCCGTGGCATCCGTCCCTGAACGCCGGATCACAGGCAACATATGAGAACATATCGTTTGCCCAGCCCATGTTCCACTTGAAGTTGAATCCGAGCCCTCCGACAGCGGGCGGATGCGTAACACCGCTCCACGCCGTCGATTCTTCGGCTATCATCATCACATCGTAAAATTCCGCGTGAATCGTATCGTTTAATTTTCTTAAAAACGCTATAGCCTCAAGCGACTTGTTTTCACCGTATGTATTGGGCGTCCATTCGCCGTCACGCCTGTCATAGTCAAGGTAAAGCATTGACGCCACAGCGTCCACTCTCAGCCCGTCGATATGATATTTGCGAAGCCAATAAAGCGCGTTTGAAATCAGGAAGCACTCAACCTCGTTTCGTCCAAGGTCAAAGCAGCGCGTTCCCCACGCCTTATGCTCCATTCTGTTTTTATCCTGATACTCATATGTGGGATGACCGTCAAATTCATAAAGCCCATGCTCATCCTTCGGAAAATGCGCAGGCACCCAGTCCATAATCACACCGATTCCCGACATATGCAGCCTATCGACAAAATACATGAAATCCTCAGGTCTGCCATAGCGCGACGTGGGCGCATAATATCCGCACACCTGATATCCCCATGAGCCGTCAAACGGATGCTCCGCCACAGGCAGAAGCTCAACATGCGTATATCCCATTTCCTTCATATAGGGCACAAGCAAATCCGCGATCTCGCGATATGAAAGGTATCCCGTGCCATCCTTAAGGGTCGCGCCGTCACGTGTGCGCCATGAGCCAAGATGCACTTCATATATATTCATCGGATTCGGGTAAACATGTCCGCCGCTGTACGGCAGCGTTTTGCGCGACGACATCCACGCGTTGTCATGCCAGCGATACGCGGGCAGCTCGTACACCTTTGACGCGGTATGCGAAAGCGTTTCATCGTATACGGCGTAAGGGTCGCTCTTGTTTGATTCCCTGCCGCCCCCAACGACGAGATACTTATAGTTATATTCGGCAATGTCAAATCCCATGTCAACATATGCCTCCCAAACTCCGCCCTCGCTTATCCTTGTCATCGGGTGAGTTCTTTTCCAGCCGTTAAAGTCGCCGACAACATATATTGCGTCCGCACGGGGCGCCCATGTACGGAAGACATATCCGAACCCCTCGCCCGTCTTATGGCATCCGAGAAACTCATATGCGCTGTAGTCGGTTCCCTGATGGAAATAATAAATATGCGAATCCGAAAAGCTGCTTTCGGCTGCGGCGTTCTCGACCGCAGAATTGGTATCTTTGTTATTCATTAAGGTATCGCCTTTCAGTATTCCGAAGTTATGGCACGCTCACGCTCAGCTCGCCTCACTCTCGGTATATTTATTATACTATATTTTTACGACAGTTACAAGGGCAAAACCGCAATTTATTTTGTGTGTTTTGTCAAATCGGTGTATTTTTTCGCAAGGCGGAGATATATACACCGCCAAAGCAGCGCCCACCACGCCCTGCCGCAAATCAGTCCATAAGCTCTGCAAAATGGAAAGCGGCGCCGTCCCCCGTTTTTTTGCGGGAGCAGCGCCGAATATTTATTTTACAACGATATTTACAATCTTGCCGGGAACGTAAATTTCCTTGACAACAGTCTTTCCACTCGTAAGCTCTGCAATTCTCTCGTTTGTCTTTGCCGCAGCAACAGCCTCATCGCGCTCAATCCCCGCAGGAACCTCAATTGTCGCGCGAAGCTTTCCGTTTACCTGAACCGCTATCTCAATTACCTCATCAACCGTCTTGCTCTCATCATATGAGGGCCACTCCGATACGGCAATAAAATCACGCCCGCCGAGATATTCATTCATTTCCTCAGCCAGATGAGGCGCAAACGGTGAAATAAGCTTTATAAACGTCAAAAGCTCATCCTTTGTCAGGCTGCCGGTGTCGTAAATGAGGTTGAGAAGCGACATCATTGACGCGATGGCAGTATTGAACTTCAGCTCTTCAATGTCTGAAGAAACCTTTTTAATCGTTTTGTGGAAAGCCGATTCGAGAGCGGGAGTTGCACCTCTGCCGCTTACCATATCCGTCAGCGCGGCAACGCGCTCAAGGA
>JAJQHI010000216.1 GCA_021199825.1 Bacillota bacterium | reverse complement strand
CCTCGTCTATCAACAGCCCGCCCAATATCTCGGAATACTCATCTGAGCTTTCAATGTCGCTGTAAGCCTCGTTGATCTGCTCCTCAAGATAGTCCGGCAGACTCATATCGTCAATCGTAATGTCCGTGACTTCAATGTTCCCGCTCACAACATCTCCCAAATCGAGATTCAAAACGCTCCTCAGCGATAAAACGGCTAAAAGCACCGCGCAAAGCGCAAAGAATATAATCGAAAGCAATACCGACAGTACGGCGTTTAGCACCCTTCTGCCCGTTTTCTTCTTGAGGGGCTTCTCTTTTTTCGGCTTCGTCTCATCCGCGGCGCTCGGCATCGGCACAGATTGTGCCTGCGGCTGCTGACCGCTGTATGTATCGGCGGCGTTTGTCTCGCGCACGTTTGGTTCCGGCTTTTTTGGCTTCTCCGGCACGTACGCTGCGGGCGGCGCTGTCACTGTGGGTGCCTCGGCTTCGGGTCCCGCGGGAACGGGCACTGACTCCGTGGGCTCTTCAACCTGCGGGAGCGGTTCTGTGGGAGCGGCTTCCACATTATCAACAGCCGCCTCCGGCTCGGTTGGCATAGGGGTCGGCATAATTTCCGTTTCGGGCTCGAACGTCTCAGCCTCTGCATTAAACGGTTCGGCTATAACGGGGTTTTCCTCTTCGGGCACAGGTGATTCAGCCTCAGCAATCACTTTTTCTTCCTCAGCAGGCGACACATTTTCCGCAGTATCCGCAACAGCAGTACCTGCTGCGTCCTCTTCGGCATCGGGAACGATCACGGGTGAAACCTTCGTGCCGCAAAGCGGGCAGACCTCCTGATCATCAGCCATTCTGTATCCACATCTGGAACAAAACATATTTCCTCCTTTGCTCGCATCGCGGACGCTGATTTTTCAGCGGCGCGTGCAGGCATCAAAGTCTCTTTTGAAACTTTAATTCGCGATATATTTTGCAGTTTGGATTAAATATGAACTCAAATGCGGTGCGGTTGGGCTTCACATATGAACGGCATATTATCATCCATTTTGCTTCATTATTATACTACTATGCAGCCGTGTTCATGTTAAATTTATGTGTACCGGCGCAAAACAAATCGTAAACAGTGAGATGGGACGCCATTGTTCACTTGCTCACTGTCGCTTTACGTTCTCAGCCAATTTTTGGTATAGCTTCATCAATTCCGCGACACAGGCGGATTCACTCGTCCGAGCTTCACTTCCTTTTGTGAATCCGTACGCGTCCATGACCGCACGGTCGTTTTCCTGATGGGCGGTGCGAAGCTCACTTGGCATCGTCGTATCGTCGTACAAATCCGCGAGACTGCTGTCGGGATAGAGCGCGCGTGCGTCCAAAATCGCCTGCGCCGTTTTCTCGATTTTCGCCCGCTGCGCGTCCGTGGGCGTCGGGAACGGAAAGTTGCTGTACACATCATTTATCGTATAACTATAGTCGCTTTTCAAACGACAACAAATTGCCCTCATCCATGACATATGGACATTTGACTCCAAAACGCCAAAATGATATAAAGTTCCATCAGGCATAATTCTTACTTTATCACTGCACAATACGTCTGCACCCATATATCCGATCGGAATATATTTTCGCCGTTCAGATGACACCTGCGGTATTACAATATAATTACCCGTCGGCATATTTTCCGTCTGGAATCTTGTCGGCGTGTCCGCAAGCTTTACGGTGGATGCTCTCCTGCTTGCAAGCCTGTATTCCCTGACGGCTTTTACCCGCTTTAAGCATTCGGGCATTTTGTGAAGCTCACTAGGAGTGCATTCCCCAAGCCAGAGGCAGTACCTCGGACGTCGGTTTATAAATTCCTCCGCGCCGTACCACGGTCTGAAATACTTCTCGGCGGCGGGCTCCTTTTTCAAAAACTCATCGCGTTCTTCCCTTGTGAAAAGATAGTTTCCGCCGTCGATAGGCTGATTGCCGATTCCTATTCTCGGAACATCGGAGAGCGGGTATTTGCGGCTTTCAACGAAAATATTTTCCGCGTCCGTCAGGTATCCGTTGATATTTTTTGCGATATGCGGTCGCCCGTCCGTATAAATAACCTTTTGTTTTTCGCTTTTCGCTGTGGAAAAACCGATAATAACGCAGTGAACATGAGCCTTGATTTTCGCTTCGCTGTCCCAGCGGAATGTTCGATGCGCAAAGTCAATATGTACGCCGTCCTCAAAAAGCGGCTTCCACAAATTCGCCACGCTTTCCCCCTGCGACACGGAATTTGTCGAAACAAGCGCCGCGCGAATTGAAGTGTTTTTCATCATGTCAGCCGCTTTTTTAAACCAACAGCACACGTAATCAAGGTTCCCGACGTTTTTCCATTCACCGAAAATCGAATTGACCTCTTTTTTCTGTTCGGCGCTCATCATTCTCGCGCCCGAAAACGGCGGATTGCCCATGATGTAATTCAGCTTATTTTTGGGCACGATGCTTTCCCAATCAACACGCAGGGCGTTGTCCTCAGCGATATAAGCGTTTGTTTTCAGCGGGAGAAAATCGATTGAGATGTTTGCGATGCCCTCCGTTTCCTTCATCATCTGGCTTTCGGCTATCCACAGCGCCGTCCTAGCGACAGAAACGGCAAAATCGTTGATTTCAATGCCGTAAAACTGACTGATAGACACTTGTATCGGGCTATATAATCTGTCGGCGAGCTTCACCTGATTCGTAAGCTCGCGCAGCACCTCGTTTTCAAGTCTGCGAAGACTGATATAGGTTTCGGTGAGAAAATTTCCCGACCCACAGGCTGGGTCTAAAAATGACAAAGATGACAATTTCTGTTGAAATTTTTCGAGCTGTTTACGCCTCGTGCTTTCAACGCTCAAAGCACGGATTTTTTCAAATTCGGCTTTTAGGTCATCGAGAAAGAGCGGATCGATTACCTTGTGTATATTTTCAATCGAGGTATAGTGCATACCGCCCGAACGACGCGTTTCGGGGTTTAGTGTGCTTTCAAACACTGCGCCGAATATAGTCGGGCTGATTTCCGACCAATCAAAATCCGAGCTTGCTTTTGTCAAAAGCAACTCACAGATTTCATCTGTAAAGGACGGAATTTCGATGTCCTCGTCGGCGAAAAGACCTCCGTTGACATAGGAAAATGCAGCCAGCGCGGGGTTATCATTTTTCAGATACGGGTCACGTTTTTCGGGCGCGGTGTCGAGGATATGAAACAAATCTATCACCGCACGCCGCATTTGACGGGTATCGAACCCCGCCAAATAATCGCGGAACATACCGCGGTGACCAAATATGCCCGCGTCCTCCGCATATAGACAAAAAAACGAAGCGGACGCATAAAACGTTCAGGCTTCTCATTGCGTGTTCACTGTTAGGGTCAACATACTGCTTTGCGAACGCATCATAGAGCAATCCCACAATTTCGCCTGCCGCGAGAGATACCTCCATCTCTTTTTTTATGTTTTCGTCGTCATTCTTAACCAGAAAATTCATGCGATAATATTCATGCTCCAGATTTTCGAGCAGAAGCTTTTCGGGTTCGCTGTTCGGCTGCTCCATATCGTAAATACAGAACTCCGCGAAATTGCAGGTTACAACCCAGCGCGGGTGCTGTGACAGAGGGAGATCTGTTATATATCGCTTCGCCTGCCTAAACGGGCTCAACAGGCTTCCGTCTGATTGCTTAATAGGCTTATTGAGGTTTTTGCCAAGGCTTTTCTGCTCAATCATCACGCGCGTTGATGGAATCATGGCATCGATAAAGCTCGTGTTGTCGATATGTACCTTGTCCTCAAATTCTATTTTCTTCTCCGGCTGCTCCACCCCGTAAACATCACGAAGCAGGGAGAGCCAAAACACCTGACTTTCCCCTTTTTCATATCCTTTGCCTTTCCAGTATGCCGCAAATTCCTTTGCCGCCATGCGCTGCTGTGTATCTGTCATATATAAAACCCCCGTCTGCAAGGCGCAACTATCCATATATAATTATA
>JAJQHI010000171.1 GCA_021199825.1 Bacillota bacterium | reverse complement strand
CTTTTACCTTGAGCTTTGCGACCACGGGCTTGATGAGGAAAGAGCCGTCAACTCATATTTATATAGGCTTTCAGAAAAGCATGGAATAAAGACGGTCGCCGCGAACAACGTATATTATCCCGGACGTCAGGACTCCAAAATACACGAAATTCTCCTGTCCATAAAAAACGGCACTACGGTTGGTGAGGGAAGCGCATCGGGCTTTGAAACTGATGAATACTACTTTAAAACGAGCGATGAGATGGAGTCGCTCTTTGGAAGGACTGGCGTGAGAGAGTCCATTGAGAATACGGTTAAGATAGCGGAAAGATGCAGCGTAACCTTTGATTTTGACCATGTTTATATGCCCAAATACCCATTTACGAAGGGGGTTATGCCCGAAAAGTATCTTTCCGACAAAATCGAGGCGGGGCTGCGGCGCCGTCTCTCGAAGGGACAAATAATATATGACGCGGAGTTTACCGCCGAGCGGTACAGGCAAAGGATAGATTATGAGCTTGAAATAGTCCATAAAATGGGCTACTGCGAGTATTATTTGGTCGTTGAGGACTTTATCATGTTCGCAAAGTCAAACGGCATTCCCGTCGGTCCCGGTCGAGGGAGCGGCGCCGGAAGCCTTATTGCGTACCTGATAGGCATTACGGACATTGACCCTTTGCGCTTTGGGCTTCTCTTTGAAAGATTCCTGAACCCCGAACGAGTGAGCCGCCCCGACTTTGACGTGGACTTTTGCTATGACAGGCGCGATGAGGTCATAGCGTATGTAAAAGAAAAGTATGGTGAGGACCATGTTTCACAGATTACGACCTTCGGAACACTTGCGGCAAGGGCGGCTGTGAGAGATGTCGGTCGTGCTCTCGGAATGTCATATTCGGACGTTGACGTGATAGCCTCAATGATACCGAAGGATTTGGGCATTACGCTTGATAAGCTGCTCCTTGATAAAACCTCGCGTCTCAGTATGGCGTATGAGAGCACGCCGAAGGTGAGAAAACTCATTGATACGGCAAGGGCGATTGAGGGAATGCCGCGCCACGCCTCAACACACGCGGCAGGGGTAGTGATAACAGATATACCGCTTGATGAAATTGTTCCCCTTGCTGTGAACGGCGACACGCTTGTGACGCAGTATGACATGAACACCGTAGCAAAGCTGGGGCTTGTCAAATTCGACTTTTTGGGTCTGCGCTACCTCACCATCATATCAGACACGGTTGCCCGCATAAAAGAGCGCGAGCCCGACTTTGATATTGCCGTGATTCCCATGAACGACGAAAAAACAATGAAGCTCATCAGTAACGGGGAAACACTCGGAGTTTTCCAGCTTGAATCCGCCGGGATGAGGCATATGATGAAGCAGCTCAAGCCTGAGTCTATATCAGATATAACGGCGGCAATCGCGCTTTACCGTCCGGGACCCATGGACAGTATTCCCGAATATATAAGCCGCAAAAACGGCGGCGAGGCTGCCGGCAGGGCGACAGCGCGGTATAAGGACGAGAGGATATGCAAAATACTTGAGGAGACATACGGGTGCATTGTCTATCAGGAGCAGGTAATGCAGATTTTCTGCGCTGTGGCGGGATATTCGCTCGCGAGAGCCGACATTGTCAGGGGTGCTATGGCAAAAAAGAAGGCGTCCGTGCTTTTGTCGGAGAGGGAAACCTTTATAAAGGGTGCCGCTGAGGGCGGCATGACGGAGGAGGACGCGTCGTCGCTCTTTGATGACATGGAGTCGTTTTCAAGCTACGCCTTCAACAAAAGCCACGCCGCCGCGTACGCCGTCATTTCATATCAAACAGCATACCTCAAATGCAATTACATGACGGAGTTTATGGCGTCCCTTCTTGATTCCGTCAATACCTCCGGAGGCAAAACGTCCGATTATATAGCCGAATGCGAGCGCCACGGGATAAAGGTCTCACCTCCCGATATAAACGAAAGCGATGCAGGATATACCGTGACGGAAGACGGCGGCATAAGATACGGGCTTTGCGCCCTTAAGGGAATAGGAGCGCAGCAGGTTGGTGAGCTGACAAAGGAGCGCGAGCGCGGCGGTAAGTTCCGCTCGTTTTACGACTTCGCTGTGAGGGTGAGCGGACCGCTTTTCGGGAAAAAGCAGGCTGAGATCCTCATCAAAAGCGGGGCGTTCGACTCTCTTGGCACGGCAAGAAGCCGCCTCATGGCATCCTTTGAGGAGATATTCGACAGCGTAAACGAGAGAAAGCAGCGCAGCGTGACAGGTCAGATGGATATGTTTTTGCAAAACGCGAATTTGACCGACGGGGCGGGGACAGGACCAAACCTTACCGATTACGACTACCCGCAGCTTCCCGAATATCCGAAAAGAAAGCTCTTGGAGCTTGAAAAGCAGTCGTCTGGAATGTACTTTTCGGGACATATACTCGATGACTATGCCTATGAGCTTTCAATTGTCCGCCACATCGATATATCCGACATACTGCAATACGCTGACACGCAGGATGCGGAGGGGACAGGTGAGAGCGGAAGAGGCGAGCTGAAAAGCTATTGGCAGCAAAGCGGGGTTGTTACCATACTCGGCGTTATTGTCAGACGTTCGGAGAAAAAAACGAAGAGCGGAAGCTATATAACGTTTTTTAGTCTTGACGACGGAACGGGCGAGCTTGAAATTGTCGCGTTTACCGCCGCCAGAGAAAGATATTCCGCCCTCATCGCCTCCGATGAGCCGATTGTGGTAACGGGAAAGCTTAAAGCTGACGCATACTCCAAAGGAATGAATGTCATGCTCCAATCGGCAAGCTTTTTAAAGGATGCAGCGAACAGAAAAGCCGATTCTCTTGAAAGGGTGATGGCGAGCGATGGGCAAAAGTCGCCTCCAAAGGACGCCGCGAAGCTTTATCTCAAGGTTGACGCTTTGGGCTCACCCCAATATAAAAAAGTCCGCGGGCTGATTGAAATTTTCTCAGGCTCGCTCCCCGTATTCATATATGATTCGGGGACGAAAACGTATACGAGATTTGAGGCGTGCGGCGCCGACCCTTCAAGCGCAAGGCTTGCCTTTGAGCTCAGACGGCTTTTGGGAGAGGAAAACGTCGTTTACAGGTGACTGTTGTATATCGTAAAGCATATCAGCTGGTGAATGCCTCAATGTAGCCCTCAATTTCATCACCTTCGCAAAAAATGCCCACGGAAAGCGCCTCCCGCGCAGATTTTGGAAGCGTGAAAAGATACACGTCTATGACGTAAAGCGGCGTATCCTGCCCGCGTCGAAACACGCCGATTCTCCAACCGTATTCGCGAATGCAGTATTCGTCGACCTCATCCGTGTCAGATTCCGCCCATGCGAAAAGAACATCGTCATTTTCCGTGTTCTCAGTGTCAGGGAAGCATGACAAGGAATCCTTGGCATATTCATAAGCGGAGCTGACGGCGCTGTATATTTTGCCGCTGAGAATGTCCCCGCTTCCTGTGAGATGACCGAGGGCGGCGCATAAAACGAGGAATATAATCAAACGCTTTACAAGCTTTATCATGTCCTGTCTCCGAAAATCAAAAAATTTTATCTGAGTACCATTATTGTTCCGCGCCAATTAACATATTATTCAAAGCGAAAGTTTATAATATATCTGCGGCAGTCGTGCGGCAGATGAGGCTGCAGCCTTTGGAAAATCAAAAAGGGGGAAATTCCGATGAACGAAAAAACTGACGGAAAGAAGGGCGTTCCTGCGAGATTCAAAGCGTATCTTTGCGAGAAATACGGGAATCTGAACATTCCCGATGAATTATCCATCGCGCTTGAGCTTGTTTTCAGGGTCATATATAAGATAATCGCGGTTATACTCGATATTGTCGTCACGCTTCTTTTGATTATTGCAGTTACGGGTATTATCGTCGTTACCGCGTTCGCAATATACATCAGCAACTATGTTGACCCGACCTTTGACGAGGAATTGATTATCACCTCGACAGATCAGACCTCGGAGCTATACTATATGGATT
>JAJQHI010000213.1 GCA_021199825.1 Bacillota bacterium | reverse complement strand
GAATAAATATGGCGGGCTTTCTCATCGCGGCGACCTCTGACATTGTCATAGCCCCCGACCTGCATATCAGAAGGTCCGCCGCCGCCATCTGCGCCGGCATATCGTATATGTACTCCAAAAGGCGAAGATTTTCGTATTTGTCAAGCCCGTAGTCGTGAAACATACGGGTAGCGTCCTCATACTCAATCGCGCCCACGGCGAGCACATGAAGTATTTCCGGGTGACGGGAGGTATAGTCCCTCATCATCGCCAGAACCGCCTCATTGACGTGCTGAGCCCCCATGCTGCCGCCGTATGAGAGTATCATTTTCTCATATTTATCCGTATCAATTCCTGCACGGCGCTTTGCGGCTTTTTTGTCGGGTTCGGGCGTGAAGCCCTCACGGAGAGGATTGCCGACAACAACGAGTTTGTCCTTTGGACATTTAAGATACTTTTCCGTGTCGGCAAAGTTGAGCATCACTCGGTCAACATTTCCCGACAGCATTTTTACAGCGACGCCTGGGTATGCGTTTGACTCGTGAAGCATTGTATGTATTCCCATCTTAGAGCCGGCTTTGACAACCGGCCAGCTAACGTATCCGCCCGTGCCGATTACAACATCGGGCTCAAACTCGCGTATTATCTTTTTTGCGCGGTGCGGGGACACCGCCGCTAAGTACGCAGCCTTTATGTTTTTGGGCGACAGGGAGCGAGAAAAGCCCTTAACGTCCACGTGATAAAGCCTATATCCAGCGCGCGGCACAAGCTTATTTTCAATCCCATGAGGCGTTCCCACAAACGCAATCTCAGATCCGGGTATATTGAGCTTTATCGTTTCCGCTATCGCAAGCGCGGGATTGACGTGACCCGATGTTCCGCCTCCCGTCATCAAAACTCGCATAAAAATATAAATCCTCCAAAGGTCACATTTACTATAGCTTTTGCTGCCGTGAATGACACGACACCGACAGCACAATTCCCATCTCGCCCATCAGCATGACAAGCGAGGAGCCTCCGTATGAGAAAAACGGCAGGGATATTCCCGTATTGGGGATTATGGACGTAACAACCATGATATTGAGAATTGCCTGAAGTGTTATGTGACTTATTATACCATAAACAACGAGAGAAGAAAAGACATCCGGGGCGCGTCTTGCGACAATAAATCCACGCCAAAGAAGCGCCGCGAACAAAAGCACAACGGCGACGGCGCCTATATATCCCATTTCCTCGCACCATATTGTGAAGATGAAGTCGTTTTGCGGCTGTGAGACGTATCCGTATTTCTGACGGCTCTCACCGAGCCCCAGCCCGAAAAGTCCTCCTGAGCCTATGGAATAAAGCCCCTGAGTCGTCTGCCAATCCTCATTGAGCGCGTCGGCGTTTTCATCAAAATATGTAAGTATTCGCTGAAGGGCGTAGCTGTTGAGTGAAAGGTACACGGTCACGGCGACGGCGCCAATTGAGCCGTATATTGCCGCAATCCACGGCACGCTTGCCCCGCCGATAAAAAGCACAATAATTCCGACCGCCATAAGGATTATCGTGCCCGAAAGGTGCTTTTCGAGAAGCACAAGACCGCACGGAACAAATATAATTACAGCGGGAATCAAAACACCGTATATGATGCGAAGGCGCAGCGGAGCGCCCTTCTGAATATATTCGGCGTATTTGCCTATATACCAGGAGAGCAAAAGCACAAGACCGAGCTTCATAATCTCGGAGGGCTGAATTGTTATGTTTATTCCCGGTATAGATATCCAGCGCTTAACGCTGCTGCTCTCATCCCCGACGCCTATCAAAAGCACGACGACCAAAAGCACCATGGCAACACCGTATACGCCAAAGGCAAGGTACTTATATTTGTCATACGGCACACGCATGGCAACAGTCATGAGAATAAGCCCGATGACAACAAATACAACCTGACGAACAACATAATAATAGCTGTCGTAGCCCTGAGATATCGCGTATGGATAGCTCGCGCTGAAAACTGTAACGGAGCCTATACACACAAGGGCTAAAACCAGCACCATGAGTATCCTGTCAGGCGAGGTCTTTATGCGTATATATTCGCGTTCTTTACGGAATTTGATTTTCTCATCCTTGGTGTTCTCGGCGGGCAGCTGAGCGCTGTCCGGCTTCTTTATCACCACGCCGCCCGCGGCGGCGTCGCTTTTAGGCGCGGCTTCCGTCTTTGTCACCGTGCGGGTGAGATGATTATCATATGCTTCGTTCATTATGCCTCCATACAAATACTATGCCGCATAAAGCTCCGGAAGTCCGAAATATGCAAGCACACAGAACACCGCCGTTATGGCGGAGAAAACAATCACTATCCTGACCTCTCCCCATCCGCATTTTTCAAAGTGATGGTGAAGAGGCGCCATTTTGAAAAGCCTTTTCCCGTGCGTGAGCTTGAAATACGCAACCTGAAGGATATCGGAAACAGACTCCATTACGAACATAAAGCCGCACACAAGCGCTATTTCGGGTGTGCCCATCATTATGGTGCCGCCGACAACAAGCCCGCCGAAAAAAAGCGAGCCCGTATCCCCCATAAACACACGTGCGGGGTGAAAATTATATACGAGAAAGCCTGTCGCAGCACCGACCATTGAGGCGCCGAGCATTCCCGTGCCCGCGGCGTCCGCCGTCATGCAGTCGTATTTGACAAACGAAACGACAACGAAAAATATCGAGACGACAAGCACCTCACTTGACGCCAACCCGTCAATTCCGTCAGTGAGATTGACGCTGTTGACCATGCCGACAATCAAAACGAGCAAAAAGATATAATATACAAATCCAAGCTCAAGGGTGATGTTCAAAAACGGTATGAAAAGCTCCGTATCTATCTTTCCCATGTAAGCCATGACGAATATGTATAAGGCTGAGGTGATAATCTGAAGTATCAGCTTTTGCAGAGGCGTCAGCCCGTCGTTTCTTTGATGTCGAAGCTTTGCTGTGTCGTCAATGCATCCGATAAAGGCGCATGAGAGGGCGAATACATATGTTATCACAAGCCCCCACGGAACCTCACCCCTGATAAATGTCAAGACCCCTGTGAGGGCTATGATAATTATCGTCATTGCGATTATGAAGGCGATGCCGCCCATCGTGGGCGTTCCCTCCTTGGATTTATGCCATCTCGGTCCTATATCGAGAATTTTTTGTCCCATATGCTTGCTTTTCAGTATGGGTATTATCACCCTTGAGAGCGCCACGGTCAGGGCAAATGTACCAACGCCGCAGCACACGGCAAGCAAAATGTATATCTCATTGTCCGTCATATTGTTCTCCCTCCCAAAAAGGAGCTTTTTCTTTTCGGGATTTTATTCTGTATCGTTTGTTTTTTTCAAAAGCAGCTTCAGTCTCTCCGTCACGTTTTCGGCGTGAACAGCGCGGCTTGCCTTAATGAGGAGTATATCCCCCGGTTTGAGCTTTGAGAACATAATCTCCGCCATTGTCTGCGGATCGTTTGTGTCAAGGCTGACATGAACATTCTCAGCACGTATTCCGTTGCGGATTGCCGCGTTCGCTATATTCTCAGCCAGAACTCCGTATGTGAAAAGCACCTTTACGCCTGATTTCGCGGCATACGAGCCTATTTTTTCGTGCATAAGCGCCGATGACTCGCCAAGCTCCATCATATCTCCGAGAAGCGCCGTCGCGCGTCCGCCGCGTTCCCTTGACATCGACGCCAAAACATTGATGGCGGCTCTCATCGATTCGGGGCTTGCGTTATACGCATCGTCAATTACCGTAATCCCCTCAATATCGTATATCATCTGGCGCATTGAGACGTTGATGAAATTTTTCAGCCCCGCTCTTATTCTGTCGTCCGTGAGTCCACAGCAGTCACCCACAATATATGCATACATCGCGTCCTGAACGTTATGCGTTCCCTGAACGGGAATTTCAATATTCGTGATGACGCGTCCCGAATATATAAGGTCAAAGGTCGTGCCGCCGTTTTCAGTTCTCAAATTAAGCGCGCGGCAGTCGGCGTTTCTGTTATATATCGCGGCTGAGATAACAT
>JAJQHI010000079.1 GCA_021199825.1 Bacillota bacterium | reverse complement strand
CTGACGCCCGACTTTGCCATCGCGTCAAAGATTTCGCAAAGATCTGGGGCTTCCGGTGTGGTGGGTGTGGTGCGGGGTGAGGCGATTGCATCGTCTCCGCTCGGAGTTATGACGCCGAGCGAGCCGATGTAGCCCGTTTTTATTCCGGCGGCGTTTAATATATCGGTGATATAAACAGATGTTGTGGTTTTGCCCTTTGTGCCCGTGAGGGCGATGAGGGTGAGCTTTTTGTCGGGATAGTCATAGACGGCGCGTGAGATGTCGGAAAGGACCTTCCGTGTGTCGGGGTGATATGCCACGGCGGCGTCATCCGGAAGGGAAAGCTCGCGCTCCGCCAAAAAGGCGCGGCAGCCACGGTTATATGCGCTTTTCGCGTACGCGTGTCCGTCTGTCTCGCTCCCTGATATGCAGACAAAGACGGAGTGTTCGTCCGTCCTGCGGGAGTCAAATCTGACGTTTGACACGTCTATATCGGAGTATTTTTCGGGGAGTATTATCCCTAACTGAAGCAGTGCGTCAATGTATTTCATCTTGATATGCCTTCATGAACGCGTCGTCAAAGCCGCAGGGCGTGCCGCCGCAGTATGTGATTGATTTATAGGCGAGCACCTCAAGGGTGTTTATGAAGAGGTCGCTCTTATATGCCGCCAGCGGCAGCTCGGTGCAGCCCAAAATGAGCGAGTCGCAGCCAAGCGAGAGCATTTCGTCCGCAGCCCGGCGGAAAAGCTCCTCGGCGCCCGCACGTCCCGCCTTTACGTAGTCGTATATTATCGACATTATGAGCTTTTGCGTCTCAGGCGCGGGGCAGACGTATTCTATCCCACGTTTTTCAAGCGCCTTTTTGTATATTCCCGACGCGAGGGTGCCGTCGGTGCCCATGATTCCTGTTTTATGAAAGCCGCGGCGGGATATGTAGTCCGCGGTTTCGTCAATCATTGAGATGACGGGTATGCACACGGAGGCGGCTATTTCATCAAAAAAGGCATGGGATGTATTGCAGGGGATGGCTATAACGTCCGCGCCCGCCCTCATGAGCATGGCAGCACTCTTTATAAGCGCGGGGACGGGGGAAACGTCGCTTTTGCCCATTATGTACTCTGTCCTGTCCGGGGTGTCGGCGCGGCTTGAGATGATTATGTTGAGGTTTTCGGCGTCGCTGTCAGCTTTTGTGCGCTCGGTCACCATTTTATAAAAGTGAGCCGATGCCAAAGGACCAAGACCGCCCAATATTCCGAGAGTTCTTCTCGTGTTCCTGCCTGTCATGCTGCCTCCTGTCTGTCAGCTGTTAACTGTTGACTTTATATTTTTTGTACTGGTTCGCGCACATATAAAGTACGCACGCCGCCCGCACAGGCGAGCGCATCATGTCATACGAATAAAAGAGTGAGGATGATTCATGTCCCGATTTTGAAAGTGACTTCGCGCGGGAGATGAGCTCGGAATCCTTTGAGTATTTATAGACGACGCCCTTCGGGACGTTGTGCCAGAAGACCTCGTTTTTTGTTTCGGCGGGCTCTGTCGGGTTATTGAAAAGGACGTTTTCGGAGGCAATTTTCGCTATGTTCGCGCCCGCGGCGGTGACATAGTAGTTGCTGCGCCCCTGACGCAGGTTCATGTCAAGGGCTAGGTATTTGCCTGATTTATTGTCCCTTACAATATCAAAGTTGCAAAAGCCCGTGTAGCGCTCCGCTTCAAGCATTCGCACGAAGGGAGCGGTAAGTTCGGGTGCGTATTCGGTGATTATCGCCGAGTGGTTGCCGATTCCGTGGGGAGTGTGCTCCTCAAGGAGCACGTGACCGAGGGAGGTCAGCCTTACCTTGCCGTCCCCGTCCGAAAAGGTGGTGAGAACGCGCATTTTGCCGTCCCCGCCGGGGATTTTTTCCTGAACGATTATACGGCGGTCGTAGCCTGACGCGAAAATGGATTTGATGATGCCCACAGCGTCTGTGGCGCTCTCCGCGTAGTATACCTTGCGCATTCCGTCAAAGGGGTGCCGCCAGTACTCGGCGCTTGATGAGGGCTTTATGACTATCGGGTAATCAAAGCCCAAAAGGTCGGCGGTTTCGTCCTTTGATAAGATGAGTGTTTTCGGGTAGGGGATGCCGTATTTTTCGCACATGAGATAAAAGTCTGCTTTTTCGGCGAAAAGGTCGCGGCAGCGAACTGACGTATATGGAACGGCGTATTTTGTGAGCGCGCCCTCCTCGCGCAAATCGATTATCATTGACACATAGTCGTCGGTGCAGCCGAAAAGTATGAGGTTTTCGCCCGTGTGCTCCTCGGCAAAGCGGTCAAGAGTATTCCTGAGGGAGTCTTTGTCGTCAAGGTCGGGTACTATATGTGGGATTATGATTTTTGAATATTTGGTTGCCGAGACGGCGTAGCGCCCTATGACGTGGCTTTTTACACCGTATTCCTCGTGAAAGGCGCGCGCGAGATTATACGCGTTTAAATCTCCGCCCAGAAGCACGGGCGTGGGAGTGATGTTTTTCATGTCGTTGTTTTCCTTTATTCCTCGGCGCCGCACGGGTGCTTTTTATAGTCGATGAAAAAGTCGCGGTACCATACAAGGAAGGTGAATATGACCCAAATCTTGCGCTGGCAGCTCACGCGTCCGCTTTTATGCTCGTCGAGAAGGGCGAGAATTTTATCCCTGTCGAAAAATTCGGCTGCGTAGTCGGAGGTGAAATATTCCTTGACAATCGAATAGTATTTGTCCTCGCGCAGCCAGTTCTTAATTGGAACGGGGAAGCCCTTTTTGTGCCTGTCCGCCCATTCCTGCGGGATTGCGCGGGAGGCGGCGCGGCGGAAGACGTATTTTGTCGCCTTTTCGTTTACGCGGTAGCGGCTCGGTATTTTTTCGGCTTTTTTCATTATTACGCGGTCAAGGTAGGGCACGCGAAGCTCGATTGAGTGCGCCATTGACATTTTGTCGGCTTTTAAGAGTATATCGCCGGGCAGCCAGAGGCAGAGGTCAAGATACTGCTTTTTGGTGAGCTCGTCCTTATCCCGGACCTTTTCATAAAGCGGTGCGGCTACTTCAAAGGGGGATTTGCCGTGACGGTATTTTTCGGTTAATAAATCGTCCGCCTCCTTTGAGGTCATGACGTACGCCTCGCCTATGAAGTATTCCTCCGGGCGCTCGCCGCCCTTTACGACAAAGTCGTGTCCCTTGAAATAGGGCATATGTGAGGCTGTTTTCGCGGCGGCGCGCCTTACGGGGCGCGGGATATGCTTATATTTTCGCATTTCGGGCGTGTCCTCGTACCATTCGTAGCCGCCGTATATCTCATCCGCGCCCTCGCCCGACAAAACGACCGTTACGTATTTGCGTGTGAGCTTTGACAAAAACCAAAGGGGGACTGATGAAGGGTTTGCCTGCGGCTCGTCCATGTGGTACTGTATTTCGGGGAAAGCCTCGAAGCATTCGTCAGCTGTGAGGATTTCCGTGTGGTGCTCGACGCCTAAAATGTCGGAAAGGCGCACGGCGTCGTTTGTTTCGTTGAATTTATCCTCCTCAAATCCGACGGAGAAGGTGTGGCGGGGCATGAGGGTCGCCGTGACGTAGCTTGAGTCGACGCCGCCCGAAAGGAACGAGCCGACGGGCACGTCGCTGATTTTATGCGCGGCGACGGATGCCTTTACCTCCTCGGCGATTTCATTTGTGAAATCCTCCTCGGTGCGTGTTTCGTCTGCCTCGAAGCTTACTTCCCAATAGCGGGAAATTTCCGCTTTGCCGTCCCTGAAGGTGAGAGTGTGGGCGGGCGGGAGCTTATATATTCCGTCAAAGAAGGTTTCGTCTCCCGATGAGTACTGGAAGGAAAGGTACGGGCGAAGGGCGTTTTCGTTGACCTTCGGCGTAATGTCGGGGTGCTCAAGTATTGCCTTTATCTCGCTGCCGAAAATGAGGTTGCCGCAGCACTCTGTATAATAAAAGGGCTTTATTCCGAAAAAGTCGCGGGCGGCGAAGAGTGTTTTGTTATTTGAGTCCCAAATGACAAAGGCGAACATTCCGCGCAGGCGCTTTACTATATCCGCTCCGTCCTCCTCATATCCGTGGAGCAC
>JAJQHI010000024.1 GCA_021199825.1 Bacillota bacterium | reverse complement strand
GTCTTTGTCACGTGAGTCTTCGGCGACAGCGCCCTGTGCGCCGACATGCCGTCATCCGTAAAAATCAAAAGTCCGGTCGTATCGCGGTCAAGCCGTCCCACGGGGGAAATGTCCCGCCTCAAGAGCTCCGCCGGCAAAAATTCCGTCACAAGCCTCTCGCCCCCACGTCTGTCAGACATCGCTGTAACGCAGCCTGCGGGCTTATTCATCATCAGATAAATAAACTCCTGATACGTTACCCTGTCCCCGTCAAGCGTTACAGTCACACCCTCGTTCACATGACGCGACGGATCCTTCACCGTCACCCCGTCAAGCGCAACCGAACCGCGCCTGATAACCGCGGCAGCCTCTCGTCTTGAGAGCATTTTATCGGAGTCTGACAGGTATTTATCAAGTCTGATGCTCAAAGCAAACCCTCCGACCTTTCCTAAAGTACCGCTGCCCTTTATTTTATCACATCAAAGCCAAAAAGTAAATAGCGGACAGGTGAAGTTTCGGTGATTTCGTTATGTAGGAAGGTCACAGCGCCCTCTCCTTTGATTTTTCCTCAAAGATACCTGTTGACGTTTGATAAATAATAATGTATAATGTAATCGACAAAAAGAATTTTGAGGTGAGGAAACATATGAAGGTCTCCTCACGAAAGGACGGACAGAAAAAATGAGCAAAAAAATTGTTATAGTCTTGATGGTGGTAGTGCTGTTCATACCGACATTTATCGCCGTCGGATATTATTCATACGCAAAAAAGGAGCCGACCAACAGCACAAGCGTCAGCTCACTTGAAATAAAGGATTTAAACGGCACCGTTTGGACCTTTACCTCAGGGGACGGCACAAGCGAGGCGGATGAGATGATTTCGCTTTTCGTAAACATGAGGACAAACGCGACTCCCGTTACCTCTCTTCCCGAAGCGCTCTCCGGCACATCATTTTTCTACGTGACGCTTGTAAGCTTCGACGTTGAGTCAACATACAGCTATTATTTTTCCACAACGCCTACCGACACATATCTGGTAGACAGCTCAGGGAACGTATTTAAAGCAGACGAGAGCGAGGCGGAGCAGTTCATCGTCTCAAAATACGCAGTCAGCCTTTACGGCAACACCTCCGTTCCCACAATCGAGATGTCCGGCTACAAAATCTCCGCCGACAGCGCCTCATGGAACTATGCCGTATACGATGGCTCGTTTCTCGCGCTCGACACCTCCGCCCTCACCTCTTCAACAGACGTGACCTACAACGTTTCGGGTGGACTTGACATCAGCTTCTCGACAGAGCCCGACTACGTAAACGTCAAGGTGTACGACGGGGAGACAACACTCTATAACGACATAATCGACAATATATCAACCCTTTCGCTTGACAGCGCAACAACATTTACGGTTGAGGTGTCGGCAGAATGGTACCAGACCTCTGACCGCAGCTATTACGGTACAGCGCATTACACGTTCGTCGGCAATTTGATTGAGGGAGCGGTATTCTATCTCGGACAAACCACCGTTGAAAACGGGAAATTCGTCTGCATCGCGGGCAAAAACGTTGAAGACGTAACGCGCATAGGCTTCACCTCCGAGCCCTCAATAAATTATTCGCCCACCTTCTTCAAGGAAGGCGATTACGTCTACGCGCTCATCCCCATAAGCTACGAGCTTGAGGACGGCGAGGACCACACATACACCTTCACCATCACATATAACGGCGTCGTACAGGAAATGAACCTCAACGTCACCTCATATACATATGGAAGCAGCAACTCAAAGGTCACGGAGGCTGTCGAAAATGCGACATACACTGAGGAGGCAATCGCCGAGGCTGAAGAGATTCTGGGCGCGCTTGCAGAGACTGAGGCGCTTGAGGAGCATATGTTCTCTGGCACATTCCTTGAGGATGTTGTCGGCGAGGGTTCAACCGACACAATCTCAATCGGCTTCGGACGATTCGTAACTGTCGCCGAGACGGGCACAACCTTCCGCCACACGGGCGTTGACTATTATATAGCAGAGGATTCGGACGTATATGCCGTAAATGACGGAGTTGTGATATATTCGGGATACCTCACCACAACGGGATACATAGTAGTCGTTGACCACGGCTGGGGACTCAAGAGCTGGTACTGCCACCTGAACTCATGCAGCGTCTCCGTCGGTGACACCGTATCAAAGGGCGATGTTGTCGGTCTTTCGGGCGACACGGGCTTCACCGCAAGCAAGAGAATCCACGTAGGACTCACCGTGTTTGACGTTCCCGTCTGCATATATAAGCTTTGGGACGAGGAGCTCGCCATCCCCTCAATTGAGTAATAAAACGAATCAGGGAGGAACATAAAATGGACTATATGCAGTATATGCCATACGTCTGGGCGCTAGTGCTCGTTCTGAGCGTCGCCGCAGAGGCGGCGTCCCCGTCGCTGACAGCGATATGGTTCATGCCCGCGGGATTTGTGTGCCTTATCATGTCTATAGTGTCAGATCTCGGTCCTGCCGTGCAGATTATCACCTTTGTCGTGCTCGGCACCGCCGCTCTCATAATCTCGCGCACGGTATTCAAAAAATACATAAAAAACACCCCAGCCACACCCACAAACGCTGACCGCGTGATAGGATGCATAGGCGTTGTCACCTCACGCATAGATAACGATGAGGGAACGGGAGAGGTAAAAATAAACGGTCAGATATGGACCTCCCGCACCGAGAACGGCGATACTGTCAGCGCAGGCGAAAAGGTAAAAATACTCAGAATCGAGGGCGTAAAGCTCATAGTATCAAAGATTTAACCAAATCAATCAAGATTGCAAAAGATTGCTTATAAACCGAAAGGAGCACCCCATGAAACCCCTTATTACATCCTTACTTCTCGAAGCGGAGTCGTCCGCGACCCCTGTATCGGCGGGTCTTATCGCGCTTGCTGTCGTCGTAATCGTCGTCATATGCGTGCTGATTTCGTGCATAAAAATCGTGCCGCAGGCGCGCGCCTGCGTAATCGAACGGCTCGGACGGTATTACACGACATGGGAGACAGGCGTACACTTCAAACTTCCCTTCTTTGACAGAGTGGCAAAAAATGTGGTTCTGATGGAACAGGTGGCGGACTTCCCGCCCCAGCCCGTTATCACAAAGGATAACGTCCGCATGCAGATTGACACCGTTGTCTTTTATCAGATAACGGACTGCAAGCTCTACGCTTACGGTCACGTAAACCCAATTTCCGCTATTGAAAATCTCACCTCAACGACGCTGCGAAACATCATAGGCGAGCTTGACCTTGACGGGACACTCACCTCACGCGACGTCATCAACACAAAAATGCGCTCGATTCTCGATGAGGTGACCGACCCTTGGGGAATCAAGGTCAACCGCGTCGAGCTGAAAAATATAATCCCGCCCAATGAAATTCAGAACGCGATGGAAAAGCAGATGAAGGCGGAGCGCGAGCGCCGCGAATCAATTATCCGCGCCGAGGGCGAGAAGAAATCTCAGATACTTGTCTCCGAGGGCAAAAAGGAGAGCATGATTTTAGCCGCAGAGGCTGAAAAACAGTCAGCCATTCTGAACGCTGAAGCGCACAAGGAGGCGGCAATACGCGAGGCGGAGGGCAAAGCCGAGGCGATTCTCACCGTTCAGCGCGCAACTGCCGAGGGCATACGCATGATAAATGAAGCGTCCCCTGAGGAGGGCTACCTTACACTCAAAAAGCTTGAGGCTTTCACCGCCGCGTCAGACGGCAAGGCGACAAAGATTATCATCCCCTCAGAGCTTCAGTCGCTCGCGGGGCTTGTGACATCCGCCGCCGAAATTGCAAAGGACAGCGAGGAAAAGGCGGCTCCCACCAAAAAGTAAAAGCCGTCGTTGCATCAATTCTTATATTTAATTTTTCGGCGCGGGCACTCCTCACCCTCACCGCTTTGCGGATAAAAGCGCGTTGATAGGTGTGCCCGCCTCGGAAAACTTCCGCTCATATTCGGTCATCACGTTGCCGCCCGCGTATTCACTTTCGTGCAGATTTCTCGTCTGCCAAACGATTTCGTAGGGTGACTCTTCAAGCTCCTCAAGGGTAAAGTCGAAAAGCCCCACAT
>JAJQHI010000083.1 GCA_021199825.1 Bacillota bacterium | reverse complement strand
GACTACTAATAGGATGGAAGGACTGCGAACCCGCTTGACAAGACGGAAATTGCAGTATATAATATAATTAATCAAAACTCAAAGGAGGAGTTTAACATGAAAAAGCTTTTGACAGCGCTTATATGCGCGGCAATGATGATGTGCGCATTCGGCTGCGCTGACAGCACGTGCTACAGCACGGACTACAGCACGGGTAACAGCACACGCAGTGCCGGTACTTCCGCAGGAGATGGGAGTGCTGCGGAACAGACGGACGCTGCAACAGAGGGCGGCGACAGCACCGCGGACGCTGAAGATTACAGCTATTTCACAGGGCACGTCATAGAAACATGTGTCAGCGCTGACGGCGCGTATACCGACAATGTGTTTTTTATCGCCCTTAGCGAAAAAAGCTGGTACGATGAAAACACGATAATTATGATGAAAGAAAAGGATGTCGATTTCGGCGGGCTGAAAACAGGGGACTGCATCAGAATAAAGGTGCTGACGGTTGAGGAGAGTTATCCGCTACAGGCTGCGGTATACGATTTTGAGCTTTTGAGCAGCAACGGCTATGACAGTGTACCTCTGGAATCAATCAGCGAGGTTGAAAGCTGCGGGTACACTGTCAAGTCAGCCACAGAGTAACGTAACGCTTTATCACGCGTGACAAGCTATTGGCGCTTGAATCATTGCCCCTTTTGCAGTGATTCGAGCGCTGATTTTATGCCGTACCGCCCTGCCTCATATGTGAGACCGCCCTGCATATACGCGATATACGGCGGGCGCAGCGGACCGTCCGCAGACAGCTCAATTGACGCGCCTGACACAAACGTTCCAGCCGCCATTATCACCTGATCGCCGTATCCGGGCATATCCCACGGTTCGGGCGTGACAAATGAATCAATCGGCGAGCCGTACTGTATTCCGCGGCAGAAGGCGCAGAGCGCCTCAGGCGAACCGAGCTTTATTGTCTCGATGATGTCAGAGCGCCCCTCATCCCAGCGCGGGGACACCTCATATCCCACAGCCTCAAAGACGTAAGCCGCGAGAGCAGCCGTCATTTTAGCCTGACACACGGCGTGAGGCGCCATGAAAAAGCCCTGAATAATGTTTCTGTTCTGACCAAGAGTCGCGCCGACCTCATCTCCAAGCCCCGGCGTCGTTAGCCTGTACGAAGCGAGCTCAACGGCTTTTTTTGAGCCGGCGAGGTATCCTCCCGAAAGCGCGAGCCCGCCTCCGGGATTTTTTATAAGCGAGCCTATAAGAAGATCCGCCCGCGGTTCCGTTTTCTCGGTAAATTCACCGTAGCAGTTGTCAACCACGAAATACACGCCGTCAAACTCATGCACGACCTCATACACATGTGAAAGCTCCGCTGACGTGAGCGCGCGGCGCACTCCGTACCCGCGGCTCCGCTGCGCGTAAACGACCTTAATTGATTTATCGGTCAGAAGGCGCGAGGTCAGCTCATCCGTGTCAATATCGCCCTTATTCGAGAGCGGGATTTCGCTGTACCTGATTCCAAAATCGCGGAGCGTTCCTCTCCCGCCCTCGCCTCTGACGCCTATAGTCTCCTCAAGCGTGTCATATACGCCGCCCGTAACGGAGAGCATAGTGTCTCCCGGACGCAAAAGCGCGAAAAGCCCCACGGTCAGGGCGTGTGTTCCGTTTGCGATGCTGTGTCTCACAACGGCGCGCTCGCAGCCGAAAACCTCCGCGTATACGCTGTCAATTGTCTCGCGTCCGCGGTCGTCATACCCGTATCCCGTCGTCGGATACAGGCACGCCTCCGTCATTTTATGCTCGCGGAAGGCGGAAATTACGTCCTCCGTCCGGCGCTTTGAAACCTCGTTCATCTCGGCGAATATGGGCGCGAGCTTTTCCTCAGCCTCTTTGATGAGAGCCATTGCATTCATAATAAGTAACCTCACTACAAAAAATTAATATATGTTTTCAGGAATCCCGCGTAAGGACCCTTGCAATTGTAAGCACAATATGATAAAATGAACCCGATAATGAAAGGATAATTGAAAGGCGGTACATAGATGGGACACTACAGAATCGGATGCGCGATTCCCGGCGCGTCATTCATGCCGGAGGGCATAGCCGAAACAAAAAGTGACGCTGTCGCCGAGCTTTTGGCGGGAGCTGAAATCGTAAAAGCAGCGGGCTTTGACTTTGCGGAGTCCGGTGTCGGCATGATAATGAAGCTGACGGAGGACGAGGCTAAATATGTCGCCGACACCTTATGCGAAAAGTACGGCGGCAGATACAGAATCGAATCATGCAACAGCTTTATTCCGCCGCAGCTCAAAATTATCGGCGGTGAATACGGCATCGGCTCGCCCCTTTACGAATATGTAAACGGTGCTATGACGAGAATGCGCATTTTGGGTGCCGACACCGTTGTATTCGGTTCGGGCGGCGCGAGGCGCATTCCTGACGGGATGTCACGCGAGTCGGGACTTCTGAAAATAGCGGAATTTCTCAAAATGTGCGGCGAGCTTGGAGAAAAACACAGCGTGACCGTCGCGATTGAGCCGCTGCGCGCCGCGGAATGCAACGCCGTAAACCTTCTTTCAGACGGAATATCCCTTGCAAAGGCGGCATCCCATCCGCGTGTGAGCTATTTGGCCGACGCCTTTCATATGTACCACGGCGGGGAAGCGGCGGACGCGCTGACAAAAACGGACGTTTTGCCCGTACACATTCACATATCCGAGCCGCCCGACAGGACATATCCCGGTAGTCACGGCGGGGATTATCTCAAAGCCTTTGCCGAATCGCTCAAAGAGACCTCATACGCGGGAAGGGTCACCGTCGAGTGCGGATTTGATGATTTTGCCGCCGAGGCGCCTATGGCATACGAATTTACACACAAATATTTTTAAAAGCGGAGGACAGAATGAATCAATTCAAGGTTAAAATGAAGCGCGGTCTGGAAAACGAGCCGATAGTTATAGCGGCAGACGACAAAATATTCAATGATATGCTGCCTGAAAAGCTGCCTGAGGGGAAGCTGCTTATTGTAACGGAAAGCGGGAAAACATTCCCCGCGGTATGCGAGGATGGGCGTGTCACGATGGTCGCGTCGCTTCGCGCGGGTGAGACACTGCTCAGGGCTGCCTCAAGCGACGGTGTGCCCAACGAGGTGCGCACGGTCAAAGGAGACGACAGAGTTAAGATTTTGATTGGGGACAGGGAATTTGCCGAGTACGTATTCTCGGACAAATTCTGCAAGCCCTATTTCGGACCTGTCATGACCTCATTCGGCGAGAGCTTCACGCGCCTTGATTTTGAGGCGACGGAGCATCCGCATCACCGTTCCGTATTTTTCGGTATAGGCGATGTATCGCTCATGGACGGACCGTCACACGTTGATTTCTGGAATGAGCCCGAAGGGTGCGGAATACAGCGTTCGGGGGAGGCTTTCGTCAAGGAAGCGGGCGCATACGCCACGGTAAGCGCGCAGTCCTTATGGCTCAGCCACGACGAGGTGCCGATGCTTGACGCTGAGTCGTCATTTACCGTATACGCGCAGCCGGAGGGCTTGCACACGGTTGACGTAAAGCTTACTCTCAAAGCGTCATACGGGCGCGTGACATTCGGCGCAACAAAGGAAGCGGGACCCTTGGGCGTACGCGTCGCCGACCCTCTGCGCGTTGACAACGGCGGGTACATGACAAACTCATACGGTGCCGAGGGCGAGAGCGAATGCTGGGGACGCGCCGCGAACTACTGCGTTTACGGCGGCAGGCTTTCAGGGCACGATATCGGAATCGCGGTCTTTGACAACTCGAAAAACGAGCGCTTCCCGACGACGTGGCACATAAGGGATTATGGGCTTTTCGCGGCGAACAATCTTTATTTCCGCGGCGGGTTTGACATCCCCGCAGGCGAAAAGCTTGAGTACAACTACAGAATCATCTTCTTTGAGGGCTCGCCTGAGGAGGCGAACATCAACAGCCGATATATCGTCTACGCCGGGTGACCGAGCGAGTATATTTTATCACATCCCGCGTATCTGTGCAAGAATAATTAGTAATCGGGGCTCCGCCCCGAACCCCAGCAGGGGGTATTTTTGAAAAAATACCCCCTGCAC
>JAJQHI010000215.1 GCA_021199825.1 Bacillota bacterium | reverse complement strand
GCCCCGATATTATATCTCTCCCTCGGTGAAGGCGTACTTTTTGCCGCAGAAGCGGCAGCCCACCTCAATCTGAGCGCAGCCTGTGCGCTCTTTTTCTTCAAGAAGCAGCCGCGTGATTTCATCCTTTCCGAGACTGCGCACGGCGCGGAGCGTGCGCTCACGTGAGCACGTGCATTTATATTCGACGCTGATTTTGTCGAAAATGTCGTACTCCACATCCCCCATGGCAGCCGCGAGCACCTCCTCGCATGACATGCCGGAGGCAAACATAGACGAAATTCGCGAGAGCTTTGACGCGTTTTCGTCAAGCTTTTCAGCCGTCGCCTCATCGTAAAACGGCAGCATCTGTATCAAAACGCAGCCCGCGCCGCTGCACGAAAGGTCGCGGTCAATCAGCACGCCGACGGCGCACATCGTCGGAATCTGCTCGCTTTCGACGTAATATGACGCTATGTCGTCGCCTATTTCGCCCGATACGAGAGGTGTTATGCCGATATAAGGCTCCTCGCCGCCCGCGTCGCGTATCACCTGCAAAACGCCCCCGCCGACAATGCCGCCCACATCAAGCTTGCCCTGACGGTTGAGCGGGAGGTCTGCCGCCGGATTTTCAACGTATATACGCGGGTTTCCGCACCAGTCGGACACTGCCGTCATCATGCCCAGCTCGCCGTCGCCTTTAACGGTGACAGTTATCGTGTCGTTTTCCTCGCCGAGCATACAGCCCATAACTGATGTGACCGTCAAAAGCCTTCCCATCGCGGCGCCCGCCGTGGCTGAGGTTTGGTGTATCTCTATCGCGCGGTTTACCGCTTCGGTTGAATTTATAACGTGTATTCTTGCGCTTCCGTCCTTTGTTATGGCGCGAAGTATTTCGGATGGCATATCATTCTCTCCTTCTAAATTTTTTAATTCATCCTGTTGTTGCCGCTCGTTTTGGTTTTGTGTACGCGAGCGACAAATCGAATCCTGTCAACGTCGGGCGAGTCCTCGTCCTGCGGATTGAAATCCGCGTCGCCCGTCTCATATCCGCGTGAAACGCACAAAAGGTCAAAGCCCGATGATGAGAGCGCCCTTTTCACCGCGCCCACACTGCGGTGCTTTTGACGCTGCGTTTCGTCAAACCGCTCCCATGTCCCTTCATGCTCGATAAAATATGAAAGGTCGAACCGCGCGACGCCGCTTTTCTCGGAAAATGTGCTTCTCCAGCCGCAGAAATAGCCGCCGCCCTCGAAAATGAGGTCGCGCCCGCCGTAATTTCTCACGAATTTGCCGTGTGAGGTCATGTCGAATATGAATATCCCGTCGGGGATTAAGTAGTTGTGCACAAGGTCAAGGCACTTTTTCATGTCGGCGGCTGAGATTAGGTAGTTCATCGCGTCGCACGTCGATATAACGGCGTCAACCGTTCCGTAAAGCTCAAATTCGCGCATGTCCTGAAGCAGCCATAATACGCTCCCGCCGATTTTGGCGGCGCGCTCGTTTTCCTGCGCACGGGTGAGCATTTCGGGGGATGAGTCAATGCCTGTCATGTCGTACCCTCGGCGCGCAAGCTCAAGAGTGAGTGTTCCCGTGCCGCAGCCAAGGTCAAGCACGAGGGACGGGGCGGATTTGCAGTATTTGTGAAAATCGCTCTCTATAGTGTCAGCCCAGCCGGTGCGGTCAACATGAGAGTTCACGGCGTCGTATACCATCGACGTTATCTCGTATCTTTCGTATTTCATCCTTCGCTTTCCGTCCTCCCTCGTTTTTGCGTGAGGATATTGTACCACAAACGCGCTCCAGCGTCAAGACGTATGTCTTGACGCTTGTCAAGAACGTATGTCTTGACGCTTGTCGAGTGCACATTAAAGCTCAAAATACAATATTTTACGCGTGGAGGGGGTCGAAATGTGCAAAATCCACAACAAAATCTTTTATGAACGGTTTATTTCGTGATTGTGCCGATTGAATAAATCCTCGAAAGGTGTAAAATATACGTAAGATGAATGCATCTCACGCGGAGGGTGACGTATGGACTCACTGATTGAAAAGATAAGATCTGAGGGACGGCTTCTTGACGGGAGCATTCTCAAGGTTGACTCGTTTCTCAATCATCAGATTGATATTGGCTTTATGAAGGAGATAGGTGCGGAGTTCTATCGCCTTTACCGCGGCTGCGGAGTAAACAAGATTTTGACTATTGAAGCTTCAGGCATTGGAATCGCTTGTATTACTGCGCAGTTTTTTGATTGCAATATGGTTTTCGCGAAAAAGTCAAAAAGCGCGAACCTCGGCGACGACGTTTATACGTCTGTCGCGCATTCGTATACATATAACCGCGACAACGTAATAACCGTTTCAAAGCGTTACCTTTCAAAGGGCGACAATGTTTTGATTGTCGATGACTTTTTGGCGAGAGGTGCGGCGCTCACAGCCCTCATTGATATTGTGAATTTGTCGGGCGCGTCGCTGTCGGGCGTTGGAATTGTCATTGAGAAGGCGTTTCAGGGCGGCGGGGACATGCTGCGCCGTCAGGGAGTGAGAATCGAATCCCTCGCGACAATTGAGCGCATGAACGCGGAGGAAGGCATCGTCTTTGCCTGAGGGCACACTTTATTTGTTATCAAAAGAGCCGAAGGCTTTTTGAGTCAAAATGGCTGATACCCTTTTGAGTCAAAAGAGCCAGTGGTCTTTGATAAATATATTTTAAGCGGAGGAACTTATCATGTTCAAAAAAATTGTATCGCTGATTCTTTGCGCTGCGATGATGATCACCGTTTTCGCCGCCTGTGACAGCTCGGATGACGAGGGCAGCGCGACATACGGCTCCGATGAGACGAAGACTCTCGCGGCGTCGGGTGTAACATACGGTGTTGCGTCTGAGGTAGCGGAGGGAACCGCTACGGATCTTAAGGTCGGCGTAATACTCGTCGGCGACTCGACAGAGAGCTATACCGAGGCTCACATTGTGGGCATCGAGGAAGCGCTCACCGCTCTCGGTCTTGACCCCACGGACGACAGCGTCTGCATCTGGGAGTACAAGATTGAGGAGACGGAGGACTGCAAGACTACAGCCGAGAACCTCGTGGCTCAGGGCTGCAACCTCATCATCTCCAACTCATACGGTCATCAGGACTATATGAAGGAGGTTGCCGCGGAATATCCCGATGTACAGTTTGTTGCTATGACGGGTGACACTGCGGCATCGTCCGAGCTTTCCAATTTCGCGAATGCGTTCACTGAGGTTTATCAGTCACGCTATGTGTTGGGTGTTGTTGCCGGCATGAAGCTCGCGGAGCTTGTCGCAAACGATTCTATTCCTGAGTCGGGATATGACGACGACGGCAACATCAAAATCGGATACGTAGGCGCTTATAACTACGCTGAGGTTGTTTCGGGCTACACCGCGTTCTTCCTTGGAATCCAGAGCGTTGTATCGAACGTTTCAATGGAAGTCAAGTACACGAACTCATGGTATGACTGGGACGCTGAGAATGAGGCTGCCAAGGCGCTCATTTCCGACGGCTGCGTCATAATCGGACAGCACGCTGACTCAACGGGCGCGCCCACGGCGGTTCAGAGCGCGTACGCGAGCGGAACCGTTGTATATTCGGTCGGCTACAACGTAGACATGACAGATATCGGAGACGCTGTTCTCACATCGGCTACAAACGTATGGGAGGTTTACTATGAGTACCTCTTCAAGACCGTTCTGAACGGCGGCACTGTTGCTACAAACTGGACCGGCGGATATGAGCAGGGCGCTGTTGCCATCACCACTCTCGGCTCACAGGCAGCAGATGGCACGGCTGAGAAGGTAGCTGAGGTTGAGGCTGCTCTTCAGGCAGGCACAACTCATGTATTCGACACCTCGAAGTTCACGGTAGGCGGCGAAACAGTTACATGGGCATACGCTACGGATTCTGACGGCGACTTTACATACGACTGCAACAACGTCGTATCTGACGGGTATTATCACGAGTCATGGGTGCAGAGCGCACCTTCATTTGCGCTTCGCATCGACGGCATAACAGAGCTTAGCTGACAGATAATAATAACATAAAGAACAGGGAAGCCGGCACATCGGTTTCCCTGCTTTATGATTAAAGGT
>JAJQHI010000159.1 GCA_021199825.1 Bacillota bacterium | reverse complement strand
CCTGTAGCTCATCTCATCAAGCTCCGCGATTCTCACGCCGTCCTCGTCCGCCGGAATGTGCTTTGCCACAATATCCATCGCCACCTTGGCAAGATATAAATTCGTTCCGATTCCCGCCGTTGCTGAAATCCCGGTCGCCTCATAAACATCCTTCACCATCCGCGCCGCCAGCTCATGCGCTGTCATCCCATAAAGCGAAAGATACCCCGTCGCGTCAATAAATACCTCATCAATCGAATAAACGTGCATATCGTCCTGACATACCCGTCTTTTGTATATTTCATATATCTCAACGCTCCGCTTCATGTAATGCGCCATCTGCGGGCGCGCCACAATATAGTCAAGCGCCAGCGACGGATTTTGCATAAGCTCATCCTCATCGCACGACTTTCCCGTGAGCCTCCCTCCGGGAGCTCGCCTTCTCCTCTCGGCGTTGATTTCGCGCACACGCGCCTCAACCTCAAAAAGCCTTGCCCTTCCGGGAATGCCGTACCTTTTGAGCGACGGGGACACCGCCAGACATATTGTCTTTGATGTGCAGCTCAAATCCGCCACAACAAGATTCGTCTTCATCGCGTCGAGCCCCCTCTCCGTGCATTCAACAGACGCGTAAAACGATTTTAAGTCAATTGCAAAATATGTGCGCTCCATGCTCTCACCTCCGGCGGCACAAATGTTCGTTTATATTCTACACCATAAATAAAATAAAATCAACCCCCACACACGAATATTCCCGCGATTTTTTCGCGAGTTTCGCGTTTATTCGTGCGAATTTGCTTTTTCACTTGATTTTTTTCCGCGTTTGTGATATTATAAACAGTCGGACGGCGATGAAAGCATCACCGCTCCCGTCATACATCAAAAATTCAAAGGTAGTACGCAATGAACAACGAATGCAGCAGCGGAACCCACAGCGGCGGGACGCACAGCGGCGGGACGCTGGCATACCTTGGCGACGCCGTAATGGAGGTGTGGGTGAGGGAGCTTCTGCTCTCCTTTGGCATCACAAAAACCTCCGTATGCAGCACCGAAGCTGTAAAATTTGTATCCGCAAAAGCTCAGTGCCGGGCATACGAGAGCATAAGCGACTCTCTCACGGAGCATGAGACCGAAATATTCAGGCGCGGCAGAAACGCCCACGTCACCGTTCCGAAAAGCGCCGGCTCATATGAATATCATACCTCAACCGGCTTTGAGGCGCTCATAGGCTCACTCTGGCTTGACGGCGAGCGCGAGCGCATAAATGAGCTTTTGTCACACGCCTACCGTGATAAAATCGACGACCTGATGCGCAGACATGAGCTTGACGGCGCAAAAATATCAAAGGGGGACTCACAAAATGAAGAAAATTAAAGTGATGAGCGTTTTCGGAACACGCCCGGAAGCCGTCAAAATGTGCCCCTTGGTTTTGGAGCTGCAGTCCCGCCCCGAAATCACCTCATGCGTCACGCTGACAGGACAGCACCGGTCAATGCTCGACTCCGTAATGGATGAGTTCGGGCTCACCGCCGACTATGACCTGCACATAATGCGCGAAAACCAAACCCCGACGACAATAGCGGCTGATGTCATGCTCGGACTTGACGAAATATTAAAAAAAGAAAAGCCCGACATCGTGCTCGTTCACGGCGACACCACTACAAGCTTCGCCTCAGCCCTGACAGCCTTTCACTTAATGATACCCGTCGGTCACGTTGAGGCGGGACTCCGCACATACGATAAATACTCACCCTTCCCGGAGGAGATGAACCGCACCCTCACAGGCAGAATCGCGACCCTTCACTTCTCGCCGACGGAGAAAAACAAAAATAATCTCCTCTCCGAGGGCGTGCCTGAGAGCGCGATATACGTCACTGGTAACACCGTAATCGACACCTTCAAATATACCGTCACCGAGAATTACCGCTTCCACAGCGAAGCCCTTTCGGACTTTGATTTTAACGGCTGCCGCACGGTCGTCCTGACCGCGCACAGACGCGAAAATCAGTCGGGCGGCATTGAATCAATATGCAGAGCTGTCCTGCGCCTTGCTAAAAAATACAAAGACGTAAAATTCATATATCCCGTTCACCTGTCCCCTGCGGTGAGGAATACAGTGTTCCCCATCCTCTCAGGTCATGAGGACGACGGCGTGTTCCTGACAGACCCGCTTGACCTCTTTGATATGCATAACCTGATAAAGCGCTCTTATATGGTCCTGACCGATTCCGGCGGAATACAGGAGGAGGCGCCCTCATTGGGCTCGCCCGTCTTGGTTCTTCGCACGGAAACGGAACGCCCTGAGGCGGTATCGGCTGGAACTGTCAAGGTAATAGGCACAGACGAGGACGATATTGTGAGGGAGACGTCAAAGCTTCTCGATAGCGGGGACGAATACGCCAAAATGGCGCACAGCGTCAACCCATACGGCGACGGGTTCGCCTCAAAGCGAATCGCCGACGCGATAATCTCTTATTTCAGTCAATCTTAATTTTATATCCTATGGAGGAAGAGGATTATGAAAAAACTTTTGAATGAATTCAAGGAATTCATCAACCGAGGCAACGTGCTTGATATGGCAATAGGCGTCATAATAGCAACAGCCTTCAGCGCCATCACGACAAGCCTTATAAACGACGTGATTATGCCCGCCATCAGCCTTCTCACAGGCAATACCGGCGACGGCATCAGCGCCCTTGACATCGTAATCAACACCGGCAGAACGGTCGTTGACGAGACGACAGGACTTGAGGTGGCGGAAACGGTCACAATCGGACTCAGCTCGTTTGTTTCCGCAATCGTAAACTTCATCATCATAGCGTTCATCTGCTTTATGATAGTGAAGATCTTCAATAAGGCAAACGCCGTCGCAAACGCCAAAAAGCTTGCGGAGGAAGCGGCTGCCGAGGAAGAGAAAAAGCGCCTTGAGGCAGAGGCTGAAGCGAATAAGGGACCCTCATCCGAGGAGCTTCTCACCGAAATCCGCGACCTTCTCTCCGAGATGAAAAAATCCGGGAAATAAGGGACACGCCCAAAAACCGACGGCACATATTGAGACGCGCACAAAGCCTTCAATATGTGCCGTTTATCTTATATAAAAACGGAGGTATAACTGTAGATTATAATGCCTGAAAAACTGAATTCCTTTCTCTCCCGCGACAGACGCCGCACATATATTGTCATAGCTTTAGCGGAGCTTATCCTGTCAGCAGCGGTATTCTTCGCCGTCAGATTTGTCTTTGAATCCCTCTTTTATTACCTTTCCTACGTCGGAAAAATTCTTCGCGTAATGGCAGCCGATATTATAGCGTGGACTGTATCCCTGACTGCCGCATACCCATTTTATAAAAAATACGTCTTCGGCGCCGATAATGACGCGGACGGTGAAAAGCTCTCATGCTTTCTCGGTCTTTCCGCCGCCTCGTCAATTGCCGAAATCCTGATTCTCCTCTTCGCGACATGTGTCTTGTCGTGCCGAGGGCTCATCGGCAAGCTTTTCGGCACCGCATTCTCATCACTCTGTCACCTTATAATAGGCTGTCTGACGCTGCGTGAGGACGATATCCCTCACCTGCCCGAAAAAATAAAAAGCGCTCTTTTCACAAATCCACGCCAATATAAAAAAATCAAATCCCCTCTGTTCCGCACGCTTTTGCGCACGGCGGGATACGTCGCCCTTGCCGTAACACCCTTTTTCTGTGCAGTCATGCTTGAGATGTTCAACTATGCTGGCATAACACGTTTTACATCCTTTCTTGATAAACACCCAGGCTCGTTCCTTCTTTCGGTCACGGTGCTTTACCTGATATTCGCCGTGCTTCTTCTCATTCTCAAGCGCGGAGGCGTCGCCGCCGCCCTGATGATAGCCGTATCGGTCGCCGCCGGAATTGCCAACTACCTCAAATACTCACTCACGGGCGATTATTTTTACCCGTGGGATCTGGTCAATCAGTCGGGCAACATAGGCGAGCTTTTGAGCTTCGTCTCCTCCGGCATCCCCGCCGCGCTTATATTGCTCATAATCGTGGGCGCACTTATCGCCGTGACAGCGTTCGCCTCAAGGTCCGACCTCCCCGTAAAAGCATATATCCGCATACCCGCGGCAGCCTTAATAGTCCTTTCCATGT
>JAJQHI010000218.1 GCA_021199825.1 Bacillota bacterium | reverse complement strand
GCTGAAAAGAATCCTGTTATGAAGGTTTTAAAGGGCTTCATGTCTCTTTACGACACAATATCGTACATTTCCGATTTGCTGTCGTATTCGCGCATACTCTCGCTCGGACTTGCGTCCGCCGTTATAGCGAGCGTATTCAACATTCTCGGTACGATGGGAGGACTTTCGTTTGGAGGAATCTGCGTATTCGTGGTGGCGATACTCATCGGACACCTTCTGAATATGGCGATTAATCTTCTCGGAACCTTCGTCCATACAAGCCGTCTTCAGTACATAGAGTTCTTCGGAAAATTTTACGAGGACGGCGGACGTGTATTTGCGCCGGTATCACCTGACAGCAAGTATTACGTATACAAAGAAAAACAATAATTTTTATTTCCCTTGGGAGGAGAAAACAAAATGCAGTTCGGTACATTCAGTGAATTTCTTTCACAAATCAACGGTGTGACACTTGCCATGATAGGCGCGGCTCTCGCCGCTCTGCTTCCCGGACTCGGAAGCGCTAAGGCTGTAAGAAACGTTGGCGTAGCGTCGACGGCAATTCTTGCGGAGGACCCTTCACAGTTCGGTAAGACGCTCCTTTTGCAGGCGCTCCCCGGCACACAGGGCATTTACGGTCTTGTTACCGCGTTCCTCGTACTTGTTAAAGTCGGCGTTCTCGGTGACCTTGTAGCGCTTGAAACCTCGCAGGGCGCGTTTTATCTTATCGCCTGCCTGCCGATAGCAGTAGTCGGATATTTTTCCGCTGTATATCAGGCAAAGGTCTGCGTTTCGGGCGTAAATCTTCTGTCTAAGCGCCCCGGTGCGGTCGGTAAGGTTATCACGTCTGCCGCTCTTGTTGAGACATACGCGATTTTTGCACTTCTCATTTCGCTCATTCCGGTGCTCTTCGCAAGCTTCGACTGATAAGAGTTTATGACAGGGCTTGAAAAGATAATAAACAAGATTGAAAGTGATACTGAAGCCGAATGCAAAGCGCTTCTTGACGAGGCTGAGGCTGAGGTTTGCCGCATAAAAGAGGAATATGACGCAAAGCGTGAGGCGGCGGAGGCTTCCGCTAACGAGCGCCTTGAGCGTGAAGCGGAGGGCGTCATATCCCGCGCTAAATCCTCGTCCGCCATGTCAAGACGCAACATAATTTCGGGCGCACGCAGCAAAACCGTAGATCTTGCTTATTCGATGGCATTGAAAAAGATATATTCCTCGCCGCGCGAGCAGTACGCAGAGCTTGTATCGATGCTTGCCGTTGGCGCCGTGAGGCGCCATGTTGAGGCATCGACCGAAAGGGCAAAGCAGTACGGTGAGGACACAGGGGCAGGTCAGTTTGAACTTGTGTTTAATGAGCGTGACCGTGCCGAAATCGGGGAGTATGTCGTTTTCAATATAAAAAATAATTATAAGCGCGAGCTTAAAGCTGAGGATATGAGACGCATAACCGTTGCCGCGGAAACCGTGGCGATTGACGGGGGCGTTATTGTCCGCTGTGGAAATGTTGAGGAAAACTGTACGCTTTCCTTAATTGCGGAGAATCTGCGCACGAAGCTTGATCCTACGGTTTACTCGACGCTTTATCCGAAAGTGACACGTGATGAAGATAGCCATTGACGGGATAAAAGATAAAGTAAAGTCTGCGGGAGCCCGCCTTCGCGTAAAGGATGACGACTATATATATGTGTCGTCGTATTTGCACGCGGTGGAGGAAAAGGGGCTTTCGTCCTCTCTCATCTCGCGTATGCTTGACGCTGAGAGCGCTGCTGCCGCCGAATCAATCCTGAAGGACGCTTTTCATAAGGACTCCGCCGAGGCGGCGTGTGACGCGGCTGTCGAGATTATGTTTGACACTGTTGCCGACTGCATTGACGAGCCGTCACTTTTTGATTTTCTTAGATATCAGTATGATGCGAACAACATCAAAACAGCGCTGAAATGTGCCGCCCGCGGAATATCTGCGGAGGACATGATGTTTTCATGCGGCGTTGTCAATGCGGGGACTATACTTTCAGCGGCGGAGAGCGGGAATTTTGAAAATCTTCCCGAATGGATGGCGTCATCGGCTGCGCGTGCTCGTGAGGAGTTTGCTAAAACGGGCGATCCGCAGGAAATTGACCTTCCGGTTGACCGCGCCTGCCTTGAGGCTATGGCTGTGGGCGCCGCCGCGACAGGTGACAAATTCATAAAGGACGCGCTGGCCCTTCGAATTGATATGGTGAATATACTCACCTCGGAAAGAGTGCGCAGGATGAGTCTTTCAATCGCCGAGGGGCTTTTGTCGGAATCTCTTTCGTCGTTCGGCAATATTTCGCGTGATATGCTTGTTATGTCTGTATGCTCACATAAGGAGTCGGGCGATGACGATATGCCGCTTGCCACGGCTGTGAGCGAGAGGTATCCTGTGATATCCGAGCTTATGAGGTCAAAACCGACCTTATCTGCGCTTGAGCGCATGACGGAAAACGAATATCTGAATTTCGTGTCAGCAGGAGTTAATGAAACCCTTTATGGCATAGGAATACCGTTTGCATATATTGTCGGTACAGAGTATAACGCGAAAAACGCCCGCATTATAATTGCGGGAAAGCGTTCGGGAATGTCATCTGACTCCATAAAAGAAAGGATGCGTATTTCTTATGTATAAAATCGGTGTTATCGGCGACAGGGCGGATGTGTCAGGCTTTATCGCCCTCGGATACAGCGTGTGTGATGTTTCAAACGCTGAGGAGGCGAAAAACGCATTGAAGACGCTTGTTAAATATGGCGAGGGTGACGAGAGCGCCGACAAATACGCGATTATCTTCATAACAGAAAAATACGCATCTTTGCTCAGCGAGGAAATCGCTCATTACTCATCAAGACCGCTGCCCGCCATCACGTCATTGCCGGAATCTGCTGCCGACGGCGGGATGAGCTTTGGAATGCGCAAATTAAAATCACACGTAGAGAAGGCTGTCGGTACAGATATTCTGTTCCGTGACTCGTGAAAATATCGTACCAAGGAGTAAGGAAATGACGGAAGGAAGAATAATTAAAGTCTCAGGACCGCTTGTCATCGCCGAGGGAATGAGAGAGGCTAATATGTACGACGTCGTGAGAATCGGCGAGAGGCATCTTATCGGCGAGATAATCGAAATGCACGGTGACCGCGCATCAATTCAGGTTTATGAGGAGACGGCGGGACTCGGACGCGGCGATGTAGTTGTGTCTACAGGCGCGCCGCTTTCCGTAGAGCTCGGACCGGGACTTATCGAAAACATATATGACGGCATACAGCGTCCGCTTGTCGCAATTAAAAACGCAGTCGGACCGAATATAACGCGCGGAATTGATATTCCTGCGCTTGACCGCGATAAAAAGTGGTATTTTGAGGCGTCAGCTAAGAAGGGCGACCATGTTACCGGCGGCGACGTTTACGGATATGTACAGGAAAACGAGGTCGTAAAGCTCAAGATTATGGTTCCTCCCGGAAAGAGCGGAAAGATAACTGAGCTTTTCTCAGGATATTATACTGTAACAGACCCCATCGGAACGCTTGAGCTTGATGGGGGAGAGTCTGAGCCGATAACGCTCATGCAGAAGTGGCCTGTGCGCCGCGCACGTCCGTATAAGGAAAAGCTGGCGCCGAACGAGCCGCTTATCACAGGTCAGAGAAACGTTGACTCAATGTTCCCTGTAGCAAAGGGCGGCACCGCCTGCATTCCCGGACCCTTCGGTTCGGGAAAGACTGTTGTTCAGCATCAGCTCGCAAAGTGGTCTGACGCTGACTATGTTATATACATAGGCTGCGGTGAGCGCGGAAATGAAATGACGGACGTTTTGCTTGAGTTCCCTGAGATAGCTGACCCGAAAACGGGCGCGTCTTTGCTCAAGCGCACGGTTCTCATAGCCAATACATCAGATATGCCCGTTGCGGCGCGTGAGGCGTCCGTTTATACGGGAATTACAATAGCGGAATTTTTCCGCGACATGGGATGCTCCGTCGCGGTTATAGCGGATTCCACGTCGCGCTGGGCGGAGGCTCTTCGCGAGATGTCAGGTCGTCTTGAGGAGATGCCCGGCGAGGAAGGATATCCTGCTTATCTTTCATCGCGTCTGTCTCAGTTTTATGAGCGCGCCGGAATTGTACACTGCATATGCGG
>JAJQHI010000091.1 GCA_021199825.1 Bacillota bacterium | reverse complement strand
GCGTCACCGCTGCCGTATCCGAGAATGCAGTTTGCGACGCCGACGTAATTTTCGTCAAGTCCCCATTCCTTCATAAGCTCAAGACCCTTTTCGGATGAAAAGACCTCCTTTGCCCTATAAATGTAGCATGAGTCAACCCCGACGGCGTGAGCCGCGTTCAAAAGGTTGCCAGCCACAAGGCAGGCATCCTCAAACCATGTCGGCGACGCCGATTTGTTGCCGAAAACGATGGCGACTACAGGCGCGCCGTAAAACGGATCGACATCATCTCTTCCCATAACCTCAGCGTTCATTTTGCTGATTTTCTTCACCGTTTCAGGTGTCTTCACCAGTACAATAGTGGGTGACTGGCGTCCCATTCCCGTCGGCGCGTACGTCGCCGCCTCAAGTATAGCGTCAAGCTTTTCCTGCTCCACGGGTCTTTCGCTGTAGCCCCTGACGCTTCTGCGCGTCTTAAGGCTTTCGAGTGTTACATTCTCCATTGTTGTTTACCTCCGTAAAAAATATATTTTATTTTATCAGTTAAAGCGGCAGATCCTTCTTTTGGAACCTGACGGCTCCGACTACATAACAGACAGCAGCAATAGCCGCAAGAGCGATAAGCTTAGGCACAAAGGCGTAGTCAACAGCTCCCGAACCAACAGTGCCGAGCGCGTCAATATCGAAAAGCCCTATAATTGAAACGCGGTTAAACATTCCGAGCTCCTCAACGCCCATTCCCATGTTCACCATATTGTCCAAACCGAACATTCCGAGAAGCGAGCAGAGGAAGAACCACACATTAAGCCCGCCGCCCAGCGCGAGCGCATACTTGCTCAAATTAAATACGCAGCTTGCCAAGTAGCAGATACCTGCCATAGCCTCGGTCAAGAGATAAAGACCTCCGTAAAGGGCAGCGTATTTTGCGACCTCAACCTCTCCGATAATTACATTCGACGCTATCACTTTAGTGAGGAATGTACAGCCCACCATAATAAAGGGCATAACAATCATATAAATCGCCTGCGTTATGACAACTGCGCTTCTTTTAGTCGGCGTGGAAAGTATATACGCCATCGAACCCTTGTCAACCTGATCGACAATCAAAGCGTTTCCGGCAAAAATGATGAAAAGGAGGATCGGCAGCAGGCTCATGATGGTGAAGTACATCTGATTGAGCATTGACGACGTATCCATCTCGCTCATGTTCTCCACAAGATCGGAGGACACTCCCATCATTTCAAGCATATTTGACATCATGGTCTCAATGTCAAGAGCATCTCCTGAAAAACACCCTTCCACTGATCCGAGCGCATACACATATTCAAAATTCAATATATAGGTTTCAAGCCCGATTTCCGACTGAGACAGAGTATTTGCCGCTGTCTCAAATCCGTCAGTGCTCAAATCAAGCTCATCCGACTGTGCCGACATCATTTCAAACACCGTCTCATACACCGTTCTGTCATCAGTCTCGGCAAAATCATTGTAGCTGAGAGTGGTTCCCGCCACTTCATTATACGACGCCAAAACATACAGATAGCTGTAAAAATCGGTCTGTGCGTCGGTATAATCCTCTGTATCGGAGGATGAGCCGAGCAGGTTGCCCGCGAATGTTGTAACCACCGTCATCAGACAGAGCACAACAGTACACGCAATCATCAGCACCTTGTTTGCGCTGAGGCTCTGTTTCATAAGTGACCACGAAAAAAACTTCGTTGTTTTCATATTTATCGGCTTGCCTCCTTCGGAATTTCATTTCGAATCGTTTTCATAAAATAGTCTTCAAGGTTGGGATGACCTTCAGATAGGCTCTCTACCTTCAGTCCGTTCATTGACTTGAAAGCCGCGTCAATACCATTCACTGCAGCCTCAAATTCAACAGTCAAGCCGTCCCTTTCACTTGGAGTCACCCTTTCGCGAAAGAGCTTCGCTGACGCTTCATCCGAAAACTCCACCGTGAACCTGCGCACTGAATTGTGCCTGAAATCGGACATACTGAGCACGCTCTGTATCCTTCCGTTATTTATAATCGCCACACGGTCGCATACATCCTCAATCTCCTCAAAGATGTGGCTTGACATAAAGACTGTCCTTCCCTTGCTCTTCTCCTCGCGAATCAGGTCCAAAAAAGTTTCCCTCATCAGCGGATCAAGACCCGTTGTCGGTTCATCGAGAATTAAGATTTGCCGGTCACCCATAAGCGCCGCCACAATGGCTGTTTTTTGCTTCATGCCCTTGCTCATTCGCTTCAGTCCCGCGGACGGATCAAGTCCAAGCATATCAATCAGGTGATTCATATACGTGAAATCCTCAACTCCGAGATACTGCGCCTGAACCCTGAAAAAATCAGTTCCAGTTTTCAAATCGGGAAACGCAATCTCACCCGGAATATAGCTGACGCTTTTCATCACATCGGGTGCGCTGACCCAAGGATTCAGCCCGTTTATAGTTACCCGTCCGCTGTCAGCCTTCAAAAAGCCCATCATGTGACGAATTGTCGTCGTCTTTCCGGAGCCGTTTGTGCCAAGATAACCGAATACCTCGCCCTCACGAATGTCAAGGGAAACATCGAAAATTCCCCGGTCATTGCCGTAATCCTTTGTCAGATTCTCGACCGAAATAACAGTATCCTTCAATGCGTCACCCCCTCAAAATGATGTCCCGTGTCGTAGAACCCCATGAAGTAATCCTCAAGAGTAAACGGTATTTCAACAAAGTCCGCGATGTGAAAGTCCTTTAAGCTTTCAATCAATGTACCAACTTCATCAGCCGGAATCTGTACCCTTGCGCGCATCTTCTTCTCATTCTTTGACGTAAACTTAAACGGCAGGGCGACAAACCTTTTGTATGAGTTCTCATCTGAAAAGGTGACGCGGTATATTCTGTCGTGCTTTTGCTTCAGCTCCTCCGACCTAAACTCCGACACGATTTTTCCGTCACGAATGATAGCGATTCTGTCGCATACAGCGTCAACCTCATGAAAGATGTGTGATGAGAGAAAGATGGTCTTCCCGCGCTGTTTTTCCTCCCTTATAAAATCAATAAAGGTTTCCTGCATAACAGGGTCAAGCCCTGATGTGGGCTCATCCAAAATCAAAATATCAGGATCGTGCATAAACGCGGTGACAACGGCAAGCTTTCGCTTAACGCCTAGGCTCATTTGCTTGATGCTTATGTTGGGATTCAGCTCAAACCGCTCAAGAAGCATATCAAGACAGTCCTTATTTTTCACTTTCCTCATCTGTTCCATCATATGAAGAAATGCTGTGCCGGAAAGTCCCGACGGAAGAGCAACCTCTCCCGGAAGGTACCCGATTATATTCTGAAGACGGGCTCTGTTGTCCCAGCTGTCCATCTCGTCAATGGAGGTGCTTCCGCTCTGGGGCTTGGAAAAGCCCATGAGATGACGTATAGTCGTTGTCTTGCCGGCACCGTTGGGTCCTAAAAAGCCATAGCATTCGCCCTTATTTATCTTGATGTCAACATCGAACACACCACGGTTATTGCCATAGTCCTTTGTCAGATGATCTACAGAGATTATCGGCATCTAAATTCCTCCTTGAAATTATCCAACAACCTGTTGTATAATATATTATACTCAAACAGCAGGTGTCATCAACCATTAATTTTTTTAAACCTGTCGGATAATATACGGAGGATAGAAGGATGAAAAAACAGCCTGAAATTACGGACAAGACGCGGCAGAATTTTGTCAGCGCCTTTTGGTCGCTCGCGGAAGAAAAGCCTATATCCAAAATCACAGTCAGCACTCTTACAAAGCGAGCCGGATATAACCGCAGCACGTTTTACGAGTACTTTTTGGATATAGTTGACCTGTTGAATTATATCGAAACGAGCCTTTTGAATGATATTAAGGACAAAATTCGGCAGTGCCCGAACGAAACCAACTTTACCGCATCGTTATTTCAAACGATTTTTGTCGCCATGAACGAGAAAATCTATTTGCTCCTGGGACCGAACGGGGACCTCAACTTTTTCACAAGGGTAAAAGCCGAATTGATTCCCGTAGTCAAGTCATTTTTGCCGTTTCCGTCTGACACGCCGTATTTCGATTACCTTGTTTGCTTTGTAAACGGCGCTGCATTTTCGCTATTGCAGGACTGGAACGCAAAAGGCAGGGATATCAGCATTCAGG
>JAJQHI010000198.1 GCA_021199825.1 Bacillota bacterium | reverse complement strand
AATATTCCATGCGTCGCGTCAGATCCTATGACACATTGGCATGAGCTGTCACCTAACGACAGCGGATTTGTCTATGACGTGAGATTCGGGCAGTTTCAGGGGCAGAATGAGGAGATTTTGTCCTCAGATTTCATCAAAAACGGCAAAATCGAGCATATGCACATTGCGGACTTTGGCGGGGAGAGGCGCGATTTTTCAAAAATCAGACCGGTGCTTCATCCGTTTGAGGGACACGTCGACTTTGACCTTATAAAGAGCGGCTTGAAGGCGGCGGGATACCGCGGCACAATGACGCTCGAATCACCCGCGTTTGAAAACGGCGGGCTCAACTACAAAAAGCTTGAGGGAACGCTTTCATGGCTGCGGGAATTTGCCGACGACATATCCGAAAACCAGAAGGACAGCTGAAAAGCAAAATTACAAATGGAGAAAATTCGCATTCAAAAATACTTTTCCGAGGCGGGCGTGATGTCGCGGCGCGCGGCTGAGGCTGAAATCGCGTCAGGTCACATCACGGTAAACGGGAAGGTTTCAAAGCTCGGCGACACGGTTGACCCAGACACCGACACGGTGCGGCTTAAGGGGCGAAAAATAGTGCCGCGGGGCGGCGGCAGGGTTTACATCATGCTCAACAAGCCCGTCGGCGTTGTATCGACGCTTTCGGATGAGGAGGGCAGACAGTGTCTTGCCGACTATATAAAAAATGTCGGCGTTCGCGTCTTTCCTATAGGAAGACTCGATATGTACTCGGACGGTCTTTTGCTTCTGACAAACGACGGTGAGGCGGCAAACGCCGTCATGCACCCGTCAGGCGGCAAAACAAAGGTTTACCGAGTTGTGCTTTCGGGCAAGGCAAGCGGTGAGGACCTGAATAAGCTTTCCTCTCCCATGACAATAAAGGAGCGTGACGGGAGCGATTACACCGTCGCGCCGTGCCCCGTCAAGCTGATTTTGAGCGATGAGGACAAAACAGTAATCGAAATGACGCTCCATGAGGGGCGGAATCGTCAAATTAGACGAATGTGTGAGACGCTGGGACTCCGCGTTCGGCGACTTACAAGGATATCGGAGGGCGGAATTGAGTTAGGCTCACTTCCGACAGGGCACTGGCGGCATCTCACCGAGGATGAGATAAGCTTGCTTTTGCCTAAAAAATAAAAAATCTGCTCTTGCGGGCAGCAGTGAGGAATCGAATATGCAAGACAACCACAATCAGTACTATGATCCCGACTCAAATATGGACAGGGGCAGCGGGCAGCCCACCGGTCAGGGAGGGAATGTTCGCCGTCCGGCAGGGAGACCTTCGGGGCAGCGGCAGCCGTCACGTCCCATGCCGCGCCAAAACCCACAGCAGCGTCCGCCGCAGGGCGGGTATCAGCCGAGGAGTGCGGCGCCGCGTCAGGTTTCGGGTCGCCGCCGCAGACGCAGGCAGCGTCCGACAGCCTTCATTTTGCTGCTCGCGGTATTCATAGTTCTGCTTTTGATTATCATATTTACAAGCAAAAGCTGCAAGAGCTTTATGTCAAGTCTCGGCGGCGACGATACGGAATCGAGCGCTTCCGATGCTGTCGGGGACACCTCGGAAAGCGAAGCAAGTGACACCGCATCTGACACCGCAGACGACTCGACAGAGGAGAGCACAGAGCCTGTCACATCGGGCGAGCCTGTCGAAACGGCTGAGCCCGACGAGGAGGGTGTTGTGCCTGACGATGGAGTTTTCACTATATGCATTGACCCCGGTCACGGCTTTGGAGACGTGGGAGCGTCATCCGACTATCTCGGCGACTTATACGAGAAGGACATAAACCTAATCGTCGCGCAGATGATATATGGCATCATCGCCGAGGACGGCTACAATGTCATACTCACGCACGACGGCATCACCTTCCCTTTGACTGACATAGACGACGGGGACAATCTTTACTACATAAACGAGCGCTCATATTACGCAAACACTCAGGACTGCGACCTTTTTGTGTCGATTCACTGCGACTCATATACGAATCCCGACACATCAGGCGTGAGAGTTTACTACTGCACGGACTACACATACAGCGCATATTCGCTGAGATTTGCCGCGGCAATCAAGGCGGCTGTCGACAAGACGACGCTTTCGTCAAACGCAGTCAGCTCCATAGGCTTTGAAGGCTCTGACGCATATTACGTCACGCGCCACATAAACTGCCCATCAATTTTGATTGAGCTTGGATTTATATCAAACGAAAGTGACGCCGAAAAGCTTCTTGATGAGGAGTGGCAGGCGGAAATAAGCGCTGTTATCGCTTCCGCCGTTGAATCCTTCGCGAACACAGGAGGCTGGGAGGATGTTGAGTAATCAAATCTATGATTTGATTACTCAAATCCATCAAATATTATTCTGCGAATAATATTTGACGGGTAGTGCGCACCGTGAGAAATTTGGGATATTGAGCATTCAAATAATATTTGATGTGCAGCGCGCACCAGAGAAGCGTGGGATATTACGATTCAACGTTATTCAAACTCCTTGAGGGAGGGACATAACCTCACAGCATATTTCAGCCATTCGCTCGCAGCTTTCCTCACGTTCGGACAAAAGCCATTCGATAAATATATTATAAAACGCGCCCGTGAGCTGGTAGAGCTTATATTTTGACTGCTTGCTTTCGGGCTTCAGCGTCTCGGACATAAATTCATTGAGCCGTTTCAGCACAATGCCGCCAAGGTCAGCCTCATGAAGCTCCAAAAGCTCATCACCGTATTCGGACAGCCTTTCAAAAAGCTCATAAAAATATGATTTCCAGCCGTTCTTTGCGAAGGCGGACATACAAAACGCGTGAATCTCGGCTCCGATATTTCGTGAAAGGTCAGATATGACATTTTCCTTTGAGGCGAAGTTTCTGTAAAACGTCATTCGGGATATTCCCGCCTCATCTGTTATATCAGACACCGTTATTTCGGAAAAACTCTTCTTTTTCATAAGCTTGAGCAGCGAGGTCATCACCGCGGCTGCGATATCCTGGCATTTCATTGTTGACGCATACCCTTTCGTTTCAGTGTGACATAACAGTCGGGCATAAGACTAAAGCCCTGCCCTTATTTGATATATTATACTCTGATTCACGCTGCTTGTCAACCCCTCATCGGTTATCAGAATACCGATGCAAAAATTTCGCTTATAACTCATATATATCTGGAGGTGTGATTATGGAATATCGTGAAATGAAAAACTTAGGGATAAAGACATCCCTGCTCGGATTCGGCTGTATGCGCTTCAACGGCGCACCGGGAGGCGACTACGACCGCGAAAAGGCATACGCCATGATTGACCGTGCATATGAGGCGGGAGTCAATTATTTTGACACGGCTTATGTGTACATGAACGGTGAAAGCGAAAAGATACTCGGTCACGCGATAACAAAATATCCGCGTGAGAGCTACTATGTCGCCACAAAGCTCCCGTTTTGGGGAACCGATACGCCCGAAAAGGCAGCGGAGATTTTCAACGAATCCCTCAGCCGCCTCGGCACGGGGTACATAGACTTTTATCTGCTTCACGCAATGAACGGCAAAAACTACGACACATTCGTTGAGAACGGAATTGTGGACTATTGCGAAAAGCTCAAGGAAGAGGGCAAAATTCGCTATCTCGGATTCTCGTTCCACGACAACTTCGAGGCGTTCAAGCACATTATAACCTCGCGCAAGTGGGATTTTTGCCAGATTCAATACAATTACATGGACAGCGACGAGCAGGCGACGACAAAGGGTCTTGAGCTCGCGGAAAGCCTTGGCGTTCCCGTAATAATCATGGAGCCCATCAAGGGCGGAACGCTCGCGGCGCTTCCCGATGAGGCATCCGCTCCCCTGCGCCGGCTTGACAAAAACGCAACCGATTCGTCGTGGGCGCTTCGCTGGGTAGCGTCTCATAAGGGCGTGAATGTCATTCTTTCGGGAATGAACGAGCACGACCAGCTCACTGACAACCTTGAAACGCTCGGAAACTTCAAGCCTCTCACGGATGAGGAGTTCTGCGCTGTCGATGAGGCAAAGAGAATACTGCTCTCGCGTGTGCGCAACGGCTGCACGGGATGCAGATATTGTATGCCATGCCCGAACGGCGTTGACATACCGCACATATTCTCCCTTTGGAATTCATACGCACGCTATG
>JAJQHI010000025.1 GCA_021199825.1 Bacillota bacterium | reverse complement strand
TGACTTAGGTATCCTGATTACAACCGCCGAATACTTCGGCACCTCGTAAACGAAGCACTCCGTGACGTTTATCGTCTCCGTCGTGATGCATACCTTTTCGTTGCCCTCGGTGTTGTAATACGACGACTTATAATACCTGATATACTGTACCTCAGCCTCGCGCTCAAAGCTTCCGAAGCATGAAAGGTCAATCTTCACCTCCGCGCTCTGCATTTCGGTGTTCACAAGCTTGATGATGTAGTCGTCCTCATCCTCGCCGACAACAGTAAACATCGTCATCGCGTCATAGTCAATCATAAGCTCGCCGTTGAGATAGCACTTTACATTGCATCCCGACACAACAACCTTAATCTCATACTCAACGCCCGACTCGATGGTGCAGCTCTTGACAGTTCCCGCGACCTGACCGCTCTTTCCGTTTTCGAGCGTGTACTCAAGGCATGAAACCGTATTTGCCCATCCGCCAATGTTCCAGTGCCAGAAGTTCTCGCTGTCACCCACAGCAAACGGAATGAGGAACCCCTCGGCTCCGCTCATCTTTTTCGCGGTAACGGTATACGTGTAATTTGTCCAGTCTGACTCACCGAAATACGCGACGTCTCCGGTAATGTCATTTGACGGATAGCCCGTGTTCGACTGAGTGAGCATTCCGTTTCTCACACTGAACGTCCCCTCAATAACTTTAAAATCGTCAAGCGCCGATGAATCGGAGAAATCCTGCGAATAAAGGACCTCTCCCGTGTCATTGTCAACGACGGAAATATCGTAAAATCTCGCAGACGTCTGCCACGTTCCGACACCAAGCTTTCCCTCAAGCGACTCAGATGATATATATCTTGAGGAATCGAGCGTTGAGGATATAATCGAGTCGCTCAGGTTCGTCGAGAACAGCTTCTGCGTGTAGTAGTTGTTCGAACCCCAGACGTTGTCGTTGCTGAACCATATCAGGTCAGGCGCCCACTGCGTGTGACCGTCGTATGCCAAAAGCGGCGCATACGCAGCAAGCTCGACAATATCGCCGTTTCGCTCAATCGATGTCATATACGCAGCCTCCGCTATAGCCGCGAGCGACGTGTTCGACTGTGCCGCGTACTCACCTATAAATACAGCGGGATTTGAGCGGTCGTAGCTGTCATATCGAATGGTGTTTGTCAAAAACCACGCGGGAGCGTTGTAGTAATGCTCGTCAAGAAGGTCAGCGTAATCCGTCCCCTCAGACTCAATCATGTCCCAGCCGTCAGTTGAACCTGACGCAAGCCCGTTGGCGAGAATAATCTCGACCCCGCCGTAAACCTCAGGGTTTTCCTCGGCAGCCTCGCGAAGCGCCTCAAGGAAGAGCGCGTAGCGCGTATAATAAACAGACCCGTACTGCTCGTTGCCGACAGCTATATATTTGAGGTCAAATGTCTCCTCATGACCCATAGCGGCGCGCACGGCACCCCACGTCGTGTCAGTGCCTCCGTTGCAGAATTCGATTAAGTCAAGCATATCCTGAATATACTGCTGCATCTCAACGCTGTTGAGCGCCACCGAATCCGCCGCGTATCCGTTTCTCGACTCACACGCAAGCCCGCAGTTTACAACAGGTATCGGCTCGCATCCCAAGTCCTCGCAGAACAGGAAAAACTCATAAAATCCCATTCCGTACGTCATATAGTAAGGATATTCGGAAGCGCCTGACGTGTTGCCCCATATGTTATACCCAAGCTCACGTGCCGCGACGTCCCCAACGGTCGTCTCGCCGTTCACTGTAAACTCAAGCGCGTCGCCGATGGAATCCTTCCAGTCATACGTCGTCTCAAGCGTCTGCCCCTCAATTACGCATCCGCCTGGGAAGCGCAGGAATTTGGGCTCAAGCGCCTCAATCATCTCCGCTATATCCTTGCGCAGACCGTTTTCGCGTCCCTTATACGTATCAACTGGGAAAAGCGACACAAAATCAACGTCAACCGTTCCCTCGTCAATTCTCAGCGCAAGCCTTACATTTGACGACGCCGTTTCCGATGAGGTCAGCGTCACCGTGTACTTGTACCACGAATCAGTAATCGCCTCTATCGTGTCAGACGCGTAAACAACCCCGCTCGTCGACTCGATTGAAACATATACCCGTCCGTCATATCCGTCAACCGAGCGAAGATAGACCGAGAACGTGTAATCCGCCCCCTCAGTCACCGCCATATCGTTAAAATACCCGCGGTTGAATATGCCGTACGCGTCATCGGACGAGGAATTTGTGACCCTCGCATAGTGTGTGTTGTGCTCGTTGAGGCACGACCCATCCTCCGAGCCGTCAATGACATCCCACGTCACGTTTGTCGATTTGGTCCAGCCCGTCTTGGCGCCTCCCGTCGAATACTGCGACGTATACTCAAATGAGCGGTTGTACACAAGCTCCGCGTAAAGCCCTCCGTCAACCGAGAAGTTTATATCCTCGATGAAAATGCCGAAGAGATTGTCGCTTATGTCATACCCGCCCTCAGACGAGAGCGTAAGCACATAGCCCGAAAATTCGCCCTCAGTCGAATCGGCTGGAGTCGCGTCCTCCGTTGTGGCGTCATCAGTCAAAAGAGTGCCCGATGACGTTTCCTCCAAGGTACCTGACACATTCCCGCTCTCGTCCGTTTCGGCAGGCTCATCCGTATCACATGAGGTGAGCGCCGTCATGGAAAAAATCACGGCTGCCAGAATTAAAATGTGGATAAGCTTTCTCATAAAAAGCTCCTTTCTATTCTATTTTGAGCTGCCCGTGAGCGTCATCGCCCGCGGCAGGCTCAGTGTACGGTATTCCAAGATGCTCATACGCCATGCGCGTCACAACTCTTCCCCTCGGTGTGCGCGCCAGATACCCTATCTGCAAAAGGTACGGCTCATATACATCCTCTATTGTAACGGCTTCCTCGCCGACGGTAGCCGCCAGCGTTTCAAGTCCCACAGGACCCCCGCCGTAAAATTTTATCATCGATGACAGCAGACGTCTGTCCGTGTTGTCAAGCCCCAGCTCGTCTATTTCAAGCAGCGAAAGCGCGTCGCGCGTCAGCTCCATGGTAATGGCGCCGTCCCCGTTCACCTGAGAATAGTCTCTCACACGCTTGAGGAGCCTGTTCGCTATTCGAGGCGTGCCTCGTGAACGCGACGCTATCTCAAGCGCACTCTCCTCATCAATCTCGGCACCCAAAATACCGGCGCTCCGCTCAATTATAAGCGCAAGCTCACGCGGCTCGTAAAGCTCAAGCTTCAGGGTCACCCCGAACCTGTCGCGAAGAGGCGTTGTAATCTGACCGGCTCTCGTCGTCGCGCCTATAAGCGTGAATTTTGGCAGTCCCAAATGTATGCTTCTCGCTGCAGGACCCTTGCCTATCATAATGTCAATGGCAAAGTCCTCCATCGCGGGATACAAAACCTCCTCAATCTGACGCGAAAGGCGGTGTATCTCATCGATAAAAAGCACATCCCCCTCAGATAAGTTTGTGAGCAGAGCCACAAGGTCCCCCTGTTTTTCAATCGCAGGACCGCTCGTCACGCGGAATTTAACTCCAAGCTCCCCTGCGATAATGCCCGCGAGCGTCGTCTTTCCAAGTCCGGGAGGACCGTACAGCAGCACATGGTCAAGCGGCTCGCCGCGAAGCTTCGCCGCCTTTATGTAAATCTCAAGCTCACGCTTTGCCTTCTCCTGACCCGTATACTCATCAAAGCTTTTCGGACGCAGCGAATTTTCGCCCTCACCCTCAGTGTCGGAATCCTGCACCTCGCGGTCAACTATCCGATTCTCAAAATCAAAGTCAAAATTATCGTCGTACATATGTTATGCTCTTTCATATTAAGCGCGACAGCGCGGACCTGATAAGCTCCTCCGTCGTCTTTTTGCCCGCGTCGGGCACATTTCCGACAGCAGTTTCCGCCTCGGAGCGCGTATACCCCAAAACGACAAGCGCGTCCTCCGCCTCCTTTACGGCGGACGTGACCACACCCGCGGACGAGGCGGACGGCGAGCCATTCAGCATTTTGTCTGAGAGCTTTCCCGACATCTCAAGCACAATTCTCTGCGCTGTTTTCGTGCCTATCCCCTGCGCGCGCGATATGAGCTTCACATTCTGCTCCCGCACGGCGGCGGCAAGCGCCGAGGGCGGCATTAATGACAGCACAGACATCGCTGCCTTCGGACCCACCCCCGATATTGAAATCAAAAGCTTGTACGTCTCAAGCTCCTCATA
>JAJQHI010000232.1 GCA_021199825.1 Bacillota bacterium | reverse complement strand
GGTGTATGTTCGTGCGCTCATTTTCGGCGGCGAACGACAGCACCTGAAGCACTAAGTCTGACACGAACGTGCCCAAAAGGTCCTTGCCGATTCGCGTATCTAAAATGGGCATATCAAGCACCACGATGTCCACGCCCTTATCCTTTGTAAGTATGCGCCACTGCTCCTGCACCTCCCTGTAATTTCGTCCGAGTCTGTCTATGCTCTTGATGAAAAGGGTGTCGTTCGGCTTCATTTTCCTTATCAGGCGCATATATTTCGGTCGTTCGAAGTCCGCGCCCGACATCTTCTCAACGATAATATTGCTTTTCGGGACCTCAGCCTCACGCATAGCAATTATCTGTCTGTCAAGGTTCTGTTCCGCCGTGCTGACACGGCAATACCCATAAATGCTCATTTCTGCTCCTTCTGCCGCGGTCACGATTAAAGGAACGCCTCTGACCGGACAAATAAAATTCCGGCGCCCGCGTTTATTTTACATTATAATTTTATCATGCTTGTTTTTGAGAGAGATTTTTGGGTGTAAAAAACACATATCCTTCCCACAAAAAACACGTCTTATACGCAAAAAATCCGCTTATATGGGTTGTAATTTAACAAAAAAGTGCTACAATATACGGGGCGCGTCGACGAATGATTTTCGCCGTGCGCGCATAGAATTTTTTAAAAACAGGAGTGATACGATATATGAAATGTCCTGTGTGCGGCTACACCGAAAGCCGCGTTGTCGATTCAAGACCTTCGGCAGATTTTACAAGCATAAGGAGGCGCCGCGAATGTCTTTCGTGCCGCCGCCGCTTCACAACATATGAGATTATGGACGTAGTGCATCCCGTTGTCATCAAGCGCGACGGATCACGTGAGCTTTTCGACAAGAACAAGCTTTTGGTGGGGCTTTTGAAGGCGTGTGAGAAGCGCCCCGTAAAGGCGGAGGTTGTCGCTAACGATATTGAGGCGAGCCTTGCGGGCTCCCTGAACCGCGAAATCACATCAACCGAGCTTGGCGAGATGGTGCTTCTGCGCCTCAAGCGGCTTGATCCTGTGGCTTACGTCCGCTTCGCGTCTGTTTACCGCGAATTTGACGACGTGGAGACGTTTATTGAGGAAATCAGGAAGCTTCAGTCCGAGCCGTCGCCTGAAGGAGACAGGTAGGTGAAGGGGTTAAAGATAAGCTCCGCCGCGTTTTATGCGATTGTCGCGATTTTATTGATTATCATCGCCGCGGAGGCGGTGTATCTGGTTTCTTTTTTGAGAGATGACGCCGACGAGGACACGGAAAGCGCGGATGTAGCTGACACAAACGCTGCCGATGAAATTTCGACTGAGGAGCTGACGACCGAGAGCACATCGACGGCAGAGGTCACGGAAACTGAAGAGGCTTCATCCGCAAATGACGCGGTATCCGACGAGGAGGAGACCACGGCGGAGGAGGTCACAGAGGCGGCGGTCATCGACATGGACGCGCTTTACAATGAGGCGTACACGACAATTGCGGCGCTCATGCGAAACGTCGGAATTTACGCCTGTGACCTTTCGACAGGCGAGACCTTTGAATACAACGATTACACCGGATATTCATGCGCCAGCTCAATAAAGGCGGCATACATATATTACGTCTGCCGTCTTGTGGATGAGGGCGAGGCGACGCTCAACGACATTCTGACGTATGAATCAAGCGATACGGTTTACGGGGAAGGAGTTATAGGCAAGAGCGAGGTGGGCACAAAATATACTCTCGCGGAGGTTATACACTACACGGTAAACATATCTGACAATGAGGGGTACAATATGCTCGTGCGGACATACGGAAGGGACGGATACGACACGTTTGTGACGGCGCTTGGGTGCGATTCGCTCTGCATATCAAGCTCAAAATATCCGAATATCACAGCGCACGACCTTGGCGTAATATGGCAGGAAATCTACAATTACAGCACGGAGACGAAGACGGGCGAGTGGCTCTATGAGGAGTTTTTGTCCGTGTCGTATATGACCTTCATCGAGGACGCGACGGGGTACGAAACCGCCAACAAAGACGGATGGAACGCGGAGGCGTGCAACGCCGCGGGCATTGTATACAGCGAGGACTGCACATATGTGCTTGTTCTGCTCTCCACGGGCAGCTATTACACCATCAATATGGAAAGCTACAACGCGATTATCACAGTTATTGATGAGATAATGTCGGCGTTGGCAGCGCAGGCGCGCTAACACGCAGCGATGCAAAATTCACTAAATTTATCCTGTGAATATATGGGCGCTCATATGAGCCACAGAATGCGCGTATTCGAACGTTTGTTCTCGTACGTATATCTATACCTCAAGGGGCAAAAGTCGCGTCTGACGCAAGCTATGGCGTTTCTGACGCATCTGAGAGCGCTGCTCAGACAAATGGACAAAAACGGGGATCGCACTTTGCGACCCCCGTTATTTTTATTGCTCAATCTCAAGCCTGCGCGAGTGGTTACTCCGCCTCGATGATGTTCCACTCGACCTCAAGCTCGCCGAGCTCGCAGTCTTCAATGTCAGCCTTTGACACCTCAGTGATTACATACCAATAAACCAAGTCCTCTGACTGCGCGCTGTCCTTAACATAATTTATCTGTATCACAGGGGTTAAGGTCGATTCTTCGGCGACAAGACAGAGCATTCCTTCGATACTCGTTGTGCCGCAGCCCTGAATCTGAACGACAACAAGTGCGTTTTCATCAAAGAAGCTTGATTTGTATTTAAGCCCGACATTTTCGCTTATCTCCGACCACTCCTCACCTGTTGTGATTACATCATAGTTTGTAGGATAATAGATTTTTGTGTCGCCCGACGAGTCCTCAAAGCTGCACGTCGCCACGCATCTGTTTTTCATTTTTCGTCGCCATGCTTTTCGCCGCTGTCACCATGAATAAAAAGCTCATCCGATGAGGACACCTCGCGAAGGCGTTCAAGCAGTCCTCCGTATTTGCTCGATATAGCCAACGGGTTGCGCGAAAGCAATGACTTTATGCTTCTGCGGCGCGGTCTGAGACGCTCAAGCCTCTCCCGCAGCTCAGCGTTAGATTTTTTGATTTCGGACAAAAGCTCCGACGCCTCGCCGAGTATTCTGCGCTCATCATCCGTCATATGACGATTGAGCTTTGAGGTGAGGGCTGCCGAAAGCTTTTCCCTTTCACGCTTCAGCGCATCCAGCTCTACTATCAGGCTCTCGTTTGAAACGGACATCCTCTCGCCGAGCTTTTCCGCCGCGAGCGTGAGCTTTCCCGTCACGTCAAGGCACGAACGCAGCGTTTCAAGGGAGGCTTTGATTGCAAGCGCCGCCTTTGTCGAATGGATGATGTCAGCTACAAAGAGCACAGCGAGAATCAATGCTGTCGGGATTGAGACATAGCTTGGCAGCATGAACATGAACGCTTCCACGGGCGGGTTTATCACGTATACCAAGAGAAGCGAAAACGCGCCCCACAAAAGCGTCACGGGCAGGCATATGTAGCCTTTGACGTTCAGGGGATATTTGGTGTAGTCCCAGTAGCGGACGGCAAAGAGCTTTTCCATAGTCAATCCCGTCAGAAGCTCCATCACCGTCGCAGCAGCGCCGCCGAATACGAATGTGAGCGCGGGGATTCCGTTCGCGGGATATGACGCGGCGAGCATAAGCACGGCGCCGCAGCCGTATATGGGCAGCCACGGTCCCGTCAAAAAGCCGCTGTTTACATAGCGCCTTGCGTTTGCGGAGCGTATGATTGTTTCCCACACCCAGCCGATAAAGCAGTAAATAAAAAATATGAGTACGTAAGTCGATACGGTATACAGTGCTTCCATATGATTCTTCTTGGGGGGTCACCCCCCCATGCCCCCACTTAAGAACCTTTTTGAAAAAAGGTTCTTAAGAATTTCCAAAAAACTTTGTCCGCATATAATGCTTTGCATTATGTGCAAAAAAAACTATCCGTCTTTATCCCGCAGAGGTTTCCCGCCTTGGAAGCGTCACCGTGAATTCGGCACCATTTCCGGGTGAGCTTATGACTGATATGTCGCCCTCGTAAAGGGTGACAATGCGCTTGACTAAGGATAAACCGAGACCGGTGCCCTCTGATTTATGTGAGTTGTCCCCCTGATAGAATTTTTCTAATATGTGGCTCTGCACCTCAGGCGTCATTCCGTCGCCGTGGTCCTTCACCGTGACGGCAACAGCGTCATTGTCCGACTCAAGCCTCACCTCAATCGTAC
>JAJQHI010000084.1 GCA_021199825.1 Bacillota bacterium | reverse complement strand
AAATTGGCGTTGACGGTGCGCTTTATAAGTCAATGGAGTTTGTCGGCGAGGGCGCTCACAGCCTTTCGATGAGCGAAAGATTTACCATATGCAACATGGCTATTGAGGCGGGCGCTAAAAACGGCATATTTGAGGTTGACGAAAAGACGCTTGAATACGAGCGTGAGCATGCGCAGCGCGAGCCGAAAATCTATCATGCCGATGAGGATGCTGTGTACGATGAGGTGATTGAGATAGATCTTTCATCAATCAAGCCAACTGTTGCGTTCCCGCATTTGCCGGAAAACACGCACACAATCGATGAGATTGGAGACATAAAAATCGATCAGGTCGTTATAGGATCATGCACGAACGGACTCTATGATGATATTAAAATCGCGTGGGAGATAATTCACGGCAGAAAGGTTGCAAAGGGCGTTCGCGTCATCATTATTCCCGCAACGCACAGCGTTTACCTGAAGTGCCTTGATGATGGATTTATCAAGGATTTCATTGAGTCCGGATGCATTGTTTCAACTCCTACATGCGGACCCTGCCTTGGCGGATATATGGGCGTTTTGGCAAAGGGTGAGCGCTGCGTTTCAACGACGAACAGAAACTTTGTCGGAAGAATGGGAGATCCTGAGTCTGAGGTTTATCTTGCAAGCCCGGCTGTTGCGGCTGCAAGCGCGCTGACAGGCAAAATTACTAATCCTTCGGAGGTGAAAAGATGATTAAATCGGGAGATGTCATCAAGTACGGTGACAATGTGGATACGGATGTTATCATTCCGGCAAGATACTTAAATTCAAGTGATCCTGAATTTTTGGCTTCTCACTGCATGGAAGACCTCGACGAAACCTTCCTCACCAGAAAAAAAGAAGGCGATATTATAGTTGCCGGTGATAATTTTGGATGCGGCTCATCTCGTGAGCACGCGCCCGTGGCAATTAAAGCCTGCGGCATTTCAGTAGTTATCGCAAAGAGCTTTGCAAGGATATTCTACCGCAACGCCATTAACATTGGGCTTGCAATTGTCGAATGTCCCGCTGCGGCGGAGGGAATTTCCGAGGGCGACCACGTTGAGGTTGACCTTTCGACAGGCGTTATCACAGATAAAAATACGGGTGCTGTGTATCAGGCGGAGCCTTTCCCTGAGTTTATACAGAATATAATCTCAGCGGGCGGTCTTGTTGAAGCTGTGAAAAAGGGAATAGTTCAGTAATTTTATTCGGAGGAATTTATGAAATATAGAATTTCGCTTTTGAAAGGGGACGGAATCGGACCCGAAATCGTTGAAAGCGCCGTAAGAGTGCTTGAGGCTGTTGGAAAAAAGTACGGTCATGAGTTTGAGTTTACCCCGTACCTCATGGGAGGCATTGCAATTGACAAATGCGGAATGCCCCTGCCGCAGGAGACTGTTGACGGATGCCTTGATTCCGACAGCGTGCTGCTTGGAGCGGTCGGCGGACCGAAATGGGATACGCTTTCAGGTGATATGCGTCCCGAAAAGGCGCTTTTGGGCATACGTGCGGCTCTCGGACTTTTCACAAACCTTCGTCCAGCTAAGCTTTATCCCGCACTTAAGGGCGATTGCCCGCTGCGTGAGGATATCGTAGGCGACGGATTTGATATTCTGATAGTCAGAGAGCTTACCGGCGGCATTTATTTTGGTGAGCGCGGCTACAGAAACGGCAAATTCGGCAAGGAAGCGTTTGACACGGAATGCTATTCGCGCTTTGAGATTGAAAGAATTGCCCGTGTGGCTTTTGAAACTGCTAAAAAACGCCGCGGAAAGGTTACGAGCATCGACAAGGCGAATGTGCTTGAAAGCTCGCGCCTTTGGAGAAAGGTCGTACACGAGGTTGCCGCGGAATATGAAGGCATTGTGTGCGAGGATATGCTCGTTGACAACGCCGCAATGCAGCTTGTGAGAAATCCGCGCCAGTTTGACGTTATAGTGACATCGAATATGTTCGGCGACATTCTTTCCGATGAGACATCTCAGCTTACCGGCTCGATAGGAATGCTTCCGTCTGCGTCCCTTGGCGACAGCACAAGGGGACTTTACGAGCCTATACACGGTTCGGCGCCCGACATCGCAGGCAAGGGAATAGCTAACCCGATAGCGACAATCCTGTCCGCTGCAATGATGCTCAGATATTCGTTCTCGCTTATGGATGAGGCTGACTGTATTGAGGCGGCTGTTGACTCCGCGCTGAATGACGGACTCAGAACATCCGACATTAAGGGCGAGAGCAAGTGCGATACACTTTCAACCGTTGAGATGACGGATGAGATTATAAAGAGACTTTGATTTTGTTTCCAAGGTGTGATTATGAACGATAACATGACACTGCTTTTGCAGAAGCTCGACTCTGTAGTTGTATTCAGAAATATTTCCGACGGGGATGTTATTTCATCACTGCGGCGGCTGCTTTCCTCACGGGAGGACAGACGTCGGGTCAGACTTTATTCCGATTTTGTCAGCGCGCTGTTTTCCTACAGCACCTGTCTTGGGGAATATTTGTCCGACGCGCTCGCGCGTGATGAGAATATATATGTGACGCGGCGAGCGGAGGGGGTGGAGATACCTCCGACCCTCAGGTACTGTGTTGAGAGCGAGCTTTCAGTATTCAGCGAGCTGAGCACGCTGACGCCGGAGGAGCTTTGGAGCTTTGTCGGTGCTTCAGGTTATCTTCCCCGATTCGATACGGAAAAGCATGATTTCGTGTCGGAATATGAGGAGAGAATGAAGAACGTCTCAGTTCTTGGATACGGAATATATGCGAGCAGTGTCATGTTTCATTGGCGGAATGGAAATATTGTGCCTGTGGCGACCCCTGACGCGACTGATGTATCACACCTTTACTGCTATGAATCTGAGCGTCAGAAGCTTATCGACAATACGCTTTCCTTTTTGGAGGGAAAGCCCGCCGCAAACGCGCTTTTATGCGGGGATGCCGGAACGGGCAAATCCTCTTCGATTAAGGCGGTGACAAATCTGTTTGCGCCACGCGGTCTTCGTCTTGTAGAGCTTCGCAAGGAGGATATACGAGACATACCCGCAATCATGGGTGTGCTGCGCAAAAATCCGCTTAAATTTATTCTTTTCATCAACGATTTGTCCTTCAGCTCTGACGATGACAACTTCAGCGCGCTCAAAGCGATACTTGAGGGGTCTGCGTCTGTGCAGTCGCCAAATACAATCATATATGTGACCAGCAACCGCCGTCATTTAGTCAAAGAGAGCTTTTCAGACAGGGATGGGGATGACGTTCACCGCAATGATACTATGGAAGAACTGCTTTCAATGTCCGAGCGATTCGGTCTTGTTATTCTTTTTGTAAAGCCTTCGAAAAAGACGTACCTTGAGATAGTGCATAATATCTTTATGGAAAGAGGAATGCCTGAGCCGGACGAAAAGCTTGATGTTGAGGCATGCGCATTTGCTCTGCGAAAGGGCGGATTCACTCCAAGGGCAGCGGAGCAGTTTGCCGATGAGAAATTTGCACGTGGATAAGCATATTGCCGGGCAAATGAGCATATTGCCGGGCAAATGAGCATATTGCTGGGCAAATGCTGCAGTTTGCCGATGAGAAATTTGCACATAAATAAGCAATTCACATAAAGCTATAGATTTTCATTTGCCTTGATGGGGAGAGAACATGAGTACCGGGACTAAGCTTTCGATTATTATACCGAGCGCAGTCTTTGTGATTGCCGCTGTGGCTGCCGCAGTGCTTTTTGCGTTTCGCGGATGTGAGGATATAACCACACCAGACAATGATGAAGAGGGTGTTGCTTTTCCAGATGAGGCATTCAGGGAATATGTCCTCGAAAACTTCGATTCTGACGGTGACGGTGAAATCTCATCATCTGAGGCGGCTGCCGTTATTGTAATAAATGTTGACGGCATGTCGATAGAGTCGCTTGAGGGAATCGGGCTTTTCACGGAGCTGACTGAGCTTTACTGTGCGGACAATCTCATTTCAGAGCTTGACCTTTCAAAAAATACAAAGCTTGTGACTCTTGACTGCTCATCAAATGCGCTTTCCGAGCTTGATATAAGCTGCAACCCACAGCTTGTAAGTCTTATGTGCTGCTACAATTCATTCTCCGAGATCAATATCAGCGGCAATGACGAGCTTTTATATTTGAATATCAACGGACAAACATCTATGCGCATAAGCGAGAAAACGTTTCCGGATGATAATTTTCGTGAGTACGTTTTCAAATATCCGGGGACTGACAACGACAGATGGCTGACACC
>JAJQHI010000103.1 GCA_021199825.1 Bacillota bacterium | reverse complement strand
CACAACGGTAACCTTAGCCGTCAAGTACGCGGAGAACAAAATCAGGGCTTATCTCGGAATCAAGTCACGTCTTCAGGTAAACGGACTCGCAAAGGAAATCACTGACGCGATAGACGAATATTTCAGTTTATATCTGCCATCCGACGCATACAACAAATCCCTGAAGGAAAAGGCGAGGGAGAGGGAGATCGAGGAGGAGAAGCTATACGACGCCATATACGAGCCCGAAACGGACGTGCTTGACATGGAAAGCGCGAAGGACATTGAGATGCGCTCGTGGCAGATAACGGAAAAGCTGACCGAGGCGCTTGAAGATAACGAGGACGAGAAGACGGAGACTGCCGAAAGCGTGGGGATAGCAGAGAAAGAGTCACCGACAGTGACGCCGGCGCCCGCATTCGCACCCGCGTATGCGGATGGGGATACAATACGCTCAGCTCTTGACGAGGCTTTGATTGGATTTCTTGATACGGCGCTTTCGGGGAGTGCCGAGGAGCAGGCGGAATACTGCAGGCGCCGAGGAATATACGCTGACAGCGCCGCCGCGAAAATAAATGAAACAGCCGTTGATATAATCGGCGATATTATACTTGAACGGTCGAGCGACGGCAAAGCATATAAAGTAATAGACGACTACAGAGAGGAGGCGTCACAATGAGTGATACTGAAAAAACAGGTGTGACACACGACATTTCAACAAACGAGGCAAAGAGGGTTCCGAAGCGCATTCTTTCGGGACTTATGAATTCCTTATCGGCGGGAGTTGTCCCGCGTCAGGGCGCGCCGTATATTGCAATCGGGCGCACGGACGAAATCACGGCTCTGCTTTCAGACCTTGACAGGACGGCTGAGGGCGAGGCGGCTATGAAATTTCTGATAGGGCGCTACGGTTCGGGCAAGAGCTTCCTCATACAGCTGATGAGGGGCTACGCGCTTGAGCGCGGATTTGTGACCGCGGACTGCAATTTGTCAATTGAGCGCAAGCTGGCGGGCTCATCGGGCGCGGGTCTTGCGACGTACCGTGAGCTTATACGCAACCTTGCCACAAAATCATCCCCCGACGGGGGCGCGCTGACGCAGATTCTCTCAACGTGGCTCACTGATATAAAGTCGGAGCTTGTCACATCAGGCTTTGAGGTGGGAACGGATGAATTCAACCGCAGGGTCAAGTCGAAGATTTTCTCCGTCATGCACAAAATCGAAAACGATGTCGGCGGGTTTGAGACCTCGTATGTCATCTCGACTTATTTTGCCGCCTGCGAGGAGGACGACGAGAACACAAAGAGCGCCTGCATCAAATATCTGAGGGGTGAATACGCCTCAAAGCGCGACGCGAGGGCGTTTTTGCCGAATGTAAGCTCCGTTGTCACGGACGCGAACTGGTATGACAGGATAAGGCTGCTCGCGAGCCTGTTTTCGGAGATAGGATATAAGGGGCTTGTCGTTTTCATTGACGAGTGCGTCAACCTTTACAAGATTCCGAACAGGATAAGCAGAGAGAACAACTACGAGCGCATTCTCACCATGTACAACAACACGCTTGAGGGCGGCGCGCCGCATCTGATGATAATTATGGCGGGAACGCCGCAGTTTCTGGAGGACAGGAGGCGCGGGCTTTTCAGCTATGAGGCGCTTCACAGCAGGCTCTCCGACGGCAAATTCGGAGGCGGGGATTACATCAACATGATGGGTCCTGTAATAAGGCTGAAAAGGCTTTCAAAAAGCGAGCTTCTGGCACTTGTCCTGAGAGTCACCTCGCTTCACTCACAGTATTACGGATGGACGCCGCGAATCAGTGAGGACGATCCCGAAAAATTCGTCACGGCGTGTCTTTCCATGGCGGGGGCTGACATTATGGTTACCCCGCGTGAGATAATCCGCGACTACATTCACGTTCTGAATATTCTTTATCAGAACCCGACGGCTGTATTCTCGGAGATTGTGAAAAGCGATGTTACCCTTGCCCCGTCGGGTGAGGGCGATGATGACCTTGTTATATCCGACGATGAGGATGAAGACATGGAAACAAAATCCCGCCGCGAACCCGAACAAAGGCGTGGGTCGAGCTCATTTGACCCGAACGACATTATAATTTAAAGCATGGAGAAAAGGGGCTACACGGCGGATGAGGTCTTTGAGCTTTTCTCGCCGTTCATACAGGATTTTATATACAGCCGCGGCTGGAGCGAGCTGCGCGAAATGCAGATTGCAGCCGCCGAGACGATTTTCTGCACCGACAACAATCTGCTCTTAACGTCGGGCACGGCGTCGGGCAAAACTGAGGCGGCTCTCTTCCCGATTCTCTCGCAGTTTTACGAGGACCCGCCCGCCTCCGTCGGCGCGCTTTATATAGCGCCGCTTAAGAGCCTTATAAACGATCAATATCAGAGGGTCGGAGAGCTTTTGTCTATGACGGGGATAAACGTCACGTACTGGCATGGAGATGTCGCGCAGTCGCACAAGGCAAAGCTTTTGAAAAAGCCGTCGGGAATACTCCAGATTACGCCTGAATCGCTTGAGTCAATGCTCATGAGAAGGTCCGCCGACTTAGTAAGGCTTTTCTGCGACCTGCGGTATATCATAGTCGATGAAGTTCACACGCTTACGGGAACTGACCGCGGGAACCAGGTCATATGCCAAATCGCGCGTCTTACAAGGATGATAGGTCACAGCCCGCGCAGAATAGGGCTTTCCGCGACTGTGGGGGACACGGCTATTGCCGCCGCCTGGCTTTCGGGCGGGGACTCAAGGGTATGCGATATTCCGACAGAGGCGAAAAAGCCCGTCAGGTGGCGGCTGGGCGTTGAGCATTTTTATATAGCAAGCGAGGAGTCGCTGCCTATGGGAGTGCATGAGATAAGGCAGTCGCCGTCGCTTGGCGATATGTCCCCTAACACCTCGCAGCTGCCCCCGTCAATCGATCCCGGATACGAATATATATACGACTGCACAAAGGACAAAAGGGCGCTTGTATTTTCAAATTCTCGAGAGGAGACGGAGTATATATGCGCGACGCTGAGGCAAATCGCGAAAAACCGTCAGGAGGACGATGTATTTTACATTCATCACGGGAACCTTTCGGCGTCGATTCGCGAGGAGGCTGAGGCCGTCCTCAAGGACGAGGAGCGCCGCGCCGTTTTATGCGCGACAACAACGATGGAGCTTGGAATCGACATAGGCAGGCTTGAGAGGATAGTGCAGAACGGCTCGCCTATTTCGGTATCGAGCTTTCTGCAGAGGCTCGGTCGGTCGGGTCGGCGCGGTGAGCCGCCCGAAATGATGGTCGTTCTGCGTGAGGACAACCCGCCGCCGAACACCCCTCTCCCGCAGCTTATCCCCTGGGAGCTGCTGCGCGCTATAGCTATAATACAGCTTTACATTGAGGAACGGTTTATTGAGCCGCCCACAATACGCGAAATGCCTTTTTCGCTTTTGTTTCAGCAGACGCTTTCGGTGCTTTACGGGGGAGGCGAGATGACGCCGCGTGAGCTTGCCGACCGTGTGCTGTCGCTGCCGCCGTTTGAGAAAATCGAGCGCGAGGATTACAGAACAATGCTCATCTCGATGATAAAGAACGATTTTCTGGAGCTGACGGATGAGGGCGGCTTGATTATCGGGCTCAAGGGCGAGAGGCTGACAGCGGGATTCAGATTTTACGCCGTATTCAAGGACGCGGAGGACTACACCGTGAGGTGTGAGTCAGGTGAAATCGGGACAATAACAAAAGCGCCGCCTATCGGCGAGCGCTTTGCCCTTGCGGGTCGTGTCTGGGAGGTCGAGGAGCTCGACCTGCCGCATAAGCTTATATATGTCAAGCCCGTGGGCGGCAAAATGGAGATTGCCTGGCCGGGCGAGCTTGGCGAGATACACACGAAAATTCTCACTCGCATGTACCGCGTTTTGAGTGAGGATACGATATACCCTTACCTGAAGGAAAACGCAGCGGCACGTCTTGAGGCGGCAAGGAGTGTGGCAAGAAGCACGGGAATGCTTGATTTTCCGCTCGTGTCGCTTGGCGGGATGTCGTACTGCTTTTTCCCGTGGCTCGGAACGCGCTCGTTCCGCACGCTGAGGCGGTATATTTCAAAAAACTCGGTTAAATATAAGATTTCGGGAATAGAATATGAGGGGAGCTGCTATATCACCTTCAAGATGGAGGGGGCGCTCGCCGACGAATTCTATCGGAATCTCAAGTCTGACTTTATACGCGGGGTTGAGCCTGACGACCTTGTGGGTCCGAATGAAACGCCCGCGTTTGACAAATACGACGAT
>JAJQHI010000197.1 GCA_021199825.1 Bacillota bacterium | reverse complement strand
TCGCAGTCAACAACAAAAACCACCTTGTCGCTGCTTTCGATAAATTCATAAATATTGCCCTTGACATAGCTGCTGACATCAGATACCTTGCTGTATTCCGTGAAGCAATCGTTATGCCACTGATAGAGGAGTGAGGTGAACTTTTTATCATTATAAAGAATATTTCCCTCATTGAGGGGCGTCCAATTGATATATATTTTATATGGGTAATATGATAAGTTTGAATAATAAAGATCTGCGGCTATTTTTGTTCCCTCTTCCTTGAGTCCGTTGGGCATAACGAAAAGGTCCTTTATGTAATCCCAGTTGAGCCAAAGAGGAAAAAGCTTTTTGCAGTTATTTATTCGGTCTGAAATAAGACGATTTAGTTCAATGATATGCTGACAGAGCTTTGTGCTTGATTTTTTGATAAAGGTTACCCCGTCCATGCTGAGCTGAGATATGCTTTCGCTCGGTATGTATTCGGGCATTGATATGATTGACCTATATTCCATGCGCATTTTCTCATTGATGTGCTTGAAGTTGCGCTCAATGGATGTTCTGATAATGCACAAATGCCTGATTATCCTTGCGGATTTATCAAGGTCAAGCTTTTCATACACCTCCATTTTGGGTGCTTCATGCTCGTTTTCAAATATCCTTTTCGGCACGCCTATCAAAAATGCCACCTTTGATACAATTTCATATGTGCTGTCCTTATAAACCTTGCGGTCTTCATCCGTTTCCTCGCTGATATCTTCGGAGGCAATATCGCTTTCCGATTCTGCAGCGTCATCCTCAATATCGTTCGCTTCTGCTGCTTCATCATTTACAGCGTCGCTCTCATAAACTAATCTGTAATCACTGTTTAATTCGTTCATTGTTCTGCTCCTTTCAATAATATTCGATTATATCGCACATGCGTTGTCACCGTTTTGATAAACGCATAATTGTTCTTTATAATAGTATACCATATGTTGTATGTGTTTTCAATGGTGAATTGATGAATTCGTATAATTCAACTCAAAAAATGCGTAAGGAAATGCGCAAAAATAATAAAATTCGATTGTTTGAATGCAATCTGCTCTATAAGATGGCAAAAGAGCCCCAAAGGGAGCTCTTTTCCGGATATATTGAATTTGTAAGGAATGCGGGTAACAGGACTCGAACCTGCACGGTATATACCACCGGATTCTAAATCCGGCACGTCTGCCATTCCGTCATACCCGCATATTCATTTTTTTATTGTCTCATGAATAAATTCGGCAATGTTGCTCATAACCTCACCGCGTCCCGTTTCGTTTAAAATCTCGTGGCGCATTCCGTCGTAATATTTATACTCAACATCACGGTATCCGCGCTTTTTCATCATAGAAACGGCGTCATCAAGTCTCATATCAGTGCATGGGTCATCGCTCCCAGAAAAGAACCTTATAGACATATCGGGGCTGTCGGCTGTTCCTTTGCCCAAATGCACTTCAACGAGAAGAGAAAAGAGTGTGTTAAAGCCTTCCCTTGTGAACGTAAATCCGCAGAGCGGGTCATTTAAATAGCGCTCTCTCATTATCTCATCACGTGTGAGCCACAGCATATCACCCGGCTTTCCGCCGAATTTTTTATCGTATGAGGAGAAAGCAAGCGCGTTTAATAGATTTGACTTTTTCTTTTTGCCAAGCTTCACGAGAAATGACGAAAGCGCCGCGCCTAATTTCGCGTCTTTATACGCTGTAGGCAATCCTATTTCAATGAGCGCCGCGACGGTTTTATCGTTTCTGCGCGCGTAAAGATTCGCCACAAGGGAACCCATACTGTGACCGAGCACAATATAGGGCAGTTCTGCGGCGTTAGATTTTATATGCGAGCCTACAAGACGTATCCCATCGTGGCGCACAGCGTCAAAGTCACGAATGAGAGACATATATCCGCCATCATAAAAATATCCGAGCACTTCCCCATCCGCTACGCTTTCACCGTGACCTCTCATATCGTGAATGATAACGGAGAGCCCTTCATCTGTGAGATATTCGGCGAAATTTTCATATCGCTCCTTATGCTCCGCCATGCCGTGAGCAATTTGAACGACGGCAAGCGGCTCTTCTGCGTCAGGCAAAAAGAGAGAGGACGAAAGCGGTATTCCTTCTGTGGGCGAATGAACGATAAAATCAAATTTTCTCATGTCTTTGCCTGCCTTTCGCAAGAAAAAATTCACTGAAGGTGTGGGTCAACGAAGGACAATCTTTTACGTCACCGCACGCTCACTAGTATATCACATAGTCATCGCAAATGCAAGAGTCAAAGGGCAAAAAAATGCGGACAGGAGGGGACAAAATAAATGGGATGAGGTGGCAATGGGGTTGAAATAGTGGTTTATGACAGCTTCAATTTGTTGAAAACTTGAAGAAAGCGACTGGGAACACTGTCATAAAAGCATGAAAGTATACCACGCAATTCCTTTTTAGTCAACTGAAAAAAGCGCGCCGCTTTTTTTATATAAAAGCAGCAAACGCTTTTTCCTGTTGTTGTTTACACTTTAATCAATCTTTTCATATACTACCTTTCCGTCGGTTACGTGGGATGATATACTGTCACCTGCCGCAAAGCCTTTTTCAAGCATTGCTTCGGAGAATGTATCCTCAATCAGCCTTACAACAGCACGATGAATCGGGCGAGCGCCGTATGCCTCATCAAAGCCTTCTTTTATAACCAAAGCGGTTACGTCATCGTCGAAGGTTATCTTGATTCCAAGGTCCTCAATGCGTTTTTTAACGCGTCCTATCATCATGTCGGCGATACTCTTTACACAGTCCTCGTTGAGCTTGTCGAACACGATAATTTCGTCTACTCTGTTGAGAAATTCAGGCTTAAACGTGTGCTTGAGCGAATCAGTTACATATGCGCGCATATTATCGTACTCTGAGGCGGGATCTGTTGATGCGGTAAAGCCGAGATGCTTTGCAGGTGATGTAATTCCCTCAGCTCCTACGTTGGAGGTCATGATGATAACCGCGTTTTTAAAGTTAACACGTCTTCCCTGCGCGTCTGTGAGAATGCCATCGTCGAGTATCTGAAGAAGGATGTTGAATACATCCGGATGTGCTTTCTCTATTTCATCAAACAGCACGACGGAATACGGGTGACGGCGGATCTTTTCTGTAAGCTGACCGCCCTCATCATATCCGACATATCCGGGAGGCGAGCCTATAAGCTTTGAGGTGCTGTGGCTTTCCATGTACTCTGACATATCAATGCGTATCATTGAGTTTTCAGAGCCGAACATTACGTCCGCAAGTGCCTTTGAAAGCTCTGTTTTTCCGACTCCTGTCGGTCCTAAGAAGATGAATGAGCCTACCGGGCGCGTCGGATCTTTTAGTCCCATACGTCCGCGTCTTATAGCACGGGCAACCGCACTGACAGCCGCGTCCTGTCCGATAACACGCTCACGCAGGAGCTCCTCCAAATGAAGAAGCTTCTCATTTTCTTCATCCGCAAGCCGCGACACCGGAATACCGGTCCACTGAGTTACGATATTAGCTATATCGTCCTCATCCACTGTAAGGTCTTTTCCTTCGCGTTCGCTCTTCCATTTTGACATTTCCTCGTCGTATTTGCTCTTCAGCTCATGCTCTTTGTCGCGGCAGCTGGCAGCACGTTCAAAATCTTGTGATCGAACAGCCTCTTCCTTTTCATTTGTGGCTTTCTTAATCTCATCTTCAAGATCGGAAAGCTCGGATGTGGGGGTTGCGTAGAGGATGCGCTTTCTTGACGCTGCCTCATCAACTAAGTCTATGGCTTTATCCGGCAGATAGCGGTCGTTTATATATCTTGATGAAAGCCTGACTGCTGCACGCACGGCGTCATCCGAAATTTTGAGTTTATGATGCGCTTCAAATTTGTCACGCAGACCGAAAAGTATCTGCTCCGCCTCGTCCATGCTTGGTTCCCCAACAAGCACTGACTGAAATCTGCGCTCAAGAGCCGCATCATGCTCAATATGTCGCCTGTATTCCTCGATTGTGGTAGCGCCAATAACCTGCAGCTCACCCCTTGCAAGAGCTGGTTTTAAGATATTTGCCGCGTCAATGGCGCCCTCTGCTGCACCGGCTCCGATTATTGTGTGTATTTCATCAATGAAAAGGATGATGTTCGGGTTTTTCTGAACCTCACTCATTACATTTTTGATGCGTTCCTCAAACTCACCGCGATACTTTGCGCCCGCGACCATTCCAGAAACATCAAGCGTCACAATTGTTTTATCGCGCAGGTTTTCAGGGACCTCGCCGTTAACTATTTTCTGAGCAGGCCCTTCAACAACAG
>JAJQHI010000033.1 GCA_021199825.1 Bacillota bacterium | reverse complement strand
GTCGTTTCTCCATTCTTATATGGTGTCCATGTTCAATATTTCCGAGCTTTATACGGTCATGAGGACAACTGTGCGGCAGAATACGCTTCTTCTTATCGCGGACAGCTTTTTTGGAGGCGTCGGCGTCGGGGACGGCATATTTGCCGAGATATATGACGGGTACTCGGCTGCAGGCGCATATGCTGCCGACAGTGGAAATTTGCTCCTTGAGATTACGGCGGAGCTCGGTGTTTCGGGGCTCATAGTTTTTCTTGCTTTTCTGCTTTTGATTTTTATAAAGCTTTTCACGTCCGCCGACAGGCGCGAGGGTGCAAAGGCGCGCGTTTTGGCGGGTGCTCCCGCCGCGGGAATCATCGCCGTTATATTCTGCGGAATGACCGGCTATATTTGGTCGGATACGATGATGTTCTTAGGCTTTTGCATGATATTAGGGCTTGGCGCGTCCATATCCGAAATGCGAAGCTCTCCTTCCGACGCGTTGATTGTAAGCGACGGCAGGGTTATCGGCAGGGAGGCGAAAATACACGGGCACGTTTACGGCAGCGGGCAGGACGCCTCAATAGATATTAAACTTTGATTTGTCGGAGGTTATCATGTCTTTTAGTGATAAAAATGAAAAACGCGAGGGGACGGGCACGCGCCGGCGCGGAATATTTCACGCAACTGTTGCGGATATTTTTATAGCCGCTTTGATAGTTGTTGTTATAGCGGGGCTTTATGCATATCTTTTCGGGGGCATTGCGGTCGGTGAGATCGATGAGATAAGCTATGTTATCCGCGTGGAGTCCGTCAGAAGCGAGCTGACTGACAGAATCTCTGTGGGGGACAAGGTGTACCGCGTGTCTGACGGAGAATATATGGGGACGGTCAGAGCGTATGAGGTTCAGAATTCCTCAGTAAGTGAGCCTGACAAATCAGATCTGTATGTCACGATTTCGGTGTCCGCCGAGGTGGGGAATGACGGTGTATGTGTTGTGTCAGGCACCAAAATCCTTGTCAGCAGTAAGGAGGAATACATATATGAGCTTCGCACCGCGGATTTTTATTTTGAGGGCGGATGCATAAGCGTTACAAAGTAACGAAGCGTTACAAATTAACGCACGGTAAATAACATATGTGAAGAGGTTATATGATGGCAAAAAGAGAAAGGCGGCGCTTTGGAGCGCTTGACGCATTTGTAATACTTCTTTTGATAGTGAGCCTCGTCGGCGTTCTGGCGAGATATATGCTCACTGATGAAAACGGAATATTGGCAGCGGAACCCGAAACGGTTGATGTTGCCGTGGCGCTTTTGATGCAGGATTTGCCGTATACCTCATCGGGAACATTCGTTGAGGGAACGCTTTTCACCATATCCGGCAACGGCGGCGGTGACGGTGTGGCAGAGGGGGTTGCAATATCGGATTTTACGGAGACTCCCGCCGAATATTACGCCGAAAATGAAAACGGTGAAATTGAGCTGCTCTATGCGAGCGGCGAATATGCGAATATAGACTGCCGCGGGCTTCTGCGCGTGACGGGATATTATAAGGACGGAGTATTCATGATTGGTGACGGAGAGGATTCAGTCCCGCTCACTGCGGGCATGTATATAACAGTATGGAGCGGTGACCTGACAGAGACGGCGCTTGTTACGGATATTTCGACAGTTACCTGATTTTAACCTTTAAAAATCGTGAATTGTGACTTAAAAAGACCGCCTTGACCGCAAGAAATACATGAATATCTACCATTGCATTTCTGATTTTTTTCTGATATAATTATGGGCGAATTCAAAGTGGGCGCGGGTATACGCGCAAAATTGTTTTTCGGAGGAGGAGCATGGTTTCTCGCAGTGTCAAAATAGAAAATAACGTGGGGCTTCACGCAAGACCCGCTACCTATTTCATTCAAAAAACAAACAGCTATCAAAGCTCAATTTGGATAGAGTGTGAGGGCGGCAGAGTAAACGCGAAAAGTCTTTTGGGGGTTCTTTCACTCGGAATAAATCAGGGTATGGAGATAAAGCTCATCGCTGACGGCGACGATGAGGAGGATGCGGTTTCGGGACTCGCGGCGCTCATAGAGCGCGGTTTTTCCGAATAAGCCGGAGCGAAAACAGCATTTTCGGGCGCGTATTTTAAATGCGCCCGTTTCGCGTTATTTGGCGTATTTTAAAAACAAGGCGGGTCATTTTTACTTATGAAAAGAACGGGAAATACCGAAAAGGACAAAAGGCTTGACGCGCTTTTTGCGGAGGCATCTCAGCTTCCGCTCTCGCCTGGCGTTTACATTATGCATGACGCCGCCGGCAGCATCATATACGTAGGAAAATCCCGTGCGCTGAAAAACCGTGTTTCGCAGTATTTTGCCGATACGGAGCACGCCGTCAAGACGGAGCGCATGGTGGCGTCGGTCGCGAGCTTTGAGACTATCGTCTGTGCGACGGAGATGGAGGCGCTCACGCTTGAAGCGTCTCTTATCAAGCTGCACGAGCCGAAGTATAACATAAAGCTCAAGGACGCAAAGGCGTATCCTTACATCAAGGTGACCGTCGGCGAGGAATACCCGCGAATAATAATGACGCGAAAGCGCGGAAGCGAAAAATCGACTGAGGCGCTTTATTTCGGACCTTATTCAAGCGCGTCCGCGGTGCGTGATATATTAAAATCCGTCAGCCGCGCTTTTTCGCTGCCGCCGTGCAGACATGAATTTCCCCGCGATATCGGACGAGTCGGAAGCTGCATATATCATCAGATGGGCAGCTGCATTGCCGTCTGCCGCGGTGATGTGTCATCAGCCGAGTACAGAGAAAATATCAGAGGCGCCATATCTGTGCTGAGAGGTGATATTGCAAAGGCGACATCGGAGCTTGAGACGCGAATGAAAAAATATTCGGATGAGGAGAATTTCGAGGCGGCGGCGCGCTGTCGCGACAGCATATCCTCTCTTCGGCGCTTAAGGGAGCATCAGCACGTCGTCTCGTCTCCCGACGACGAAAGGGATGTAATCGCATACAGCGGGAGTATTGTGTCAATACTCATCATAAGGGGAGGCGCCGTCACTGACAGACAGGATATTGAGACGGGTTCGGCTCTGCTTGACAATGAGGGTATCGCGGATTTTATCACCCTTCACTATTCCGCCCGCGAATATATACCGCACGAGGTGCTTTTGTCCTCGGAGATGGAAGCGGACGAGCTGAAGCTTCTGTCCGATTTTTTGTCGGAACGGGCGGGACATAAGGTCACGCTTCGTGTGCCTGTGAGGGGGGACGGTCGCCGAATGTGCGAGCTGGCGCAGCAGAACGCGGAGCATGCGGCTGAGGTCGCAGCGGTAAGGGAAAAGCGCGGGTCAGAGGTCCTTGTTCGCCTGTCAAAGCTGCTCTCGCTTGAGGTTGTGCCCGAAAGAATCGAGTGCTACGACGTATCGAATCTGGGCGCCGAGCATATAACCGTCGGCATGATAGTAACCGACGGGACAAAATTCAAAAAATCCGCCTATAGGCTTTTTAAAATCGAAGGTTTGACAGAACCTGATGACTATGCGTCGCTGACGGAGGCGCTTGTGCGCCGTCTCGGACATAAGGAATGGACGTACCCTGACCTTATATTGATGGACGGCGGTGTCGGTCATGTTCATACGGCGGAGGCTGCGGTTGCCTCTGCGGGCGCTGACATACCCGTTTTCGGCATGGTTAAGGACGAGCACCACAAAACGCGCGCCATCGCGACCTCTGACGGGCGCGAGGTTTCCGTCGCGAGAGAGCCTGAGGTTTTCAGATTTATATACGGGCTTGATGAGGAGGTTCACCGATTCTCGATAACGGCGATGCGAAAAGCCAAGTCAAAGACGATGAAAAAGTCAAGTTTAACATCCGTATACGGAATCGGCGAGGCAAAATCGTCAGCCGTGATGAAGCATTTTAAAACGATGAGCGCGCTGAGATGGGCGAGCGTGAGTGAAATCGGCGAGGTAAACGGTATATCGGAGAAAAACGCCGAGGCAATATATGCGTTCCTTCACGGAGAGGGAGCGCAGGAGGGGATGCATGAGAATAATAACGGGTGAGGCTAAAGGCAGACGCCTCATGACGCTTGAAGGTGAGATGACACGTCCGACCTCCGAGCGCGTAAAGGAAGCGATGTTTTCGATAATACAGTTTGACATTGAGGGGCGGCGAGTGCTTGACCTTTTCGGAGGATCGGGTCAATTAGGGCTTGAGGCGCTTTCAAGAGGTGCCGCGAGCGCCGTTATAACAGACTCAAACCCCGATGCCGTAAACGTAATAAAGGCAAACGCAAAATCCACACGC
>JAJQHI010000231.1 GCA_021199825.1 Bacillota bacterium | reverse complement strand
TCCCTTGTGTAAGGGTCGTGATTGCCGGGGCTGATAATCACTCTGCATCCGGGAATCCTTGCAAATCCGCTTTTTAAAAGCTCAACCGTATCATGAGTCGCAAAACCGCTGTCGAAAAGATCCCCCGCGATGAGGAGAATATCGACGCCGTTTTGACTGACAAAGGAGAGAAGCGAATCGAATGCGGCGCGAAGCTCCGCTTTGCGTTCTGCGGCGCGGTCGGGGTCGAGTCCGGAGAAAGGACTGTCCAGATGAACGTCGCCTGTATGAAGTATTTTAACCGTGTTTGCCATCGATGACCTCGCAAAATCGTATTTTCACATAGCAAAAAATCACTGTGTATATCATACTACAAAATTGAGCAAAAAGCAATGATTCGGCGCAAATTTATTGATGCACTTTGCTTTTCAGCGGTGTCAGGCATCATATCACCGCTTAAAAATAGTCTCCTTGGTGCCGCGCTCAGGAAAAAAAGTCGCCGCGCGGGCAAAAAAATTAAAAAAACCGATTGACATCGAGCCGCCGCTATGTAATAATAATTAAAATGGGGTGTGCCGCTGAGACGGCGCGCCGCAAAAAAAGAATTCTTAAGAGAGAGGGTAACTTATGTTCTTTCCCGATTATTACAAAACACAAAAAACACTTCATGTAGGCTGTGAGGAGCCTCACGCATACTTTATTCCGTATGCGTCGCGTGTGGGCGCCTGGAAGAATCTGCGCTCCGCAAGCGTTTATTTTAAGCAGCTTTCGGGCGACTGGAATTTCCGCTTCTACCGCTCGGTTCATGACGTATGTGATTTCACCGCCGAGGGCTTTGACACCTCCGACATGGAGAAAATCACCGTTCCTATGAGCTGGCAGATGTACACCGAGCGCGGATACGACGTTCCGAATTACACAAACGTCGCGTATCCCTATCCACTTGACCCGCCGCACGTTCCCGATGAAAACCCGTGCGGGCTTTACGTGCGCGATTTCACCCTGACAGAGGAGGAGATTGCAGGCGGGAAGATGTCGTATCTCACATTTGAGGGCGTTGACTCGTGCTTCTATCTTTGGATAAACGACAAATTTGTCGGCTACAGCCAGGTAAGCCACATGACAAGCGAATTTTTGATTGACGAGTACATTCACGTCGGCAAAAATATGATTAAGGTGCTTGTTCTCAAGTGGTGCGACGCGAGCTACATGGAGGACCAGGACAAATGGCGCACTTCGGGCATTTTCAGAGAGGTTTATATCCTCATGCGCGACCCGGCGCACATTGTCGATATTTTCGCGAAGCCTGAACCCGACGACAGCTTTAAAAACGGCACTCTCACCGTGGAGCTTACGTCAAACGCTCCGCTTTGTGCGGAATATGAGCTTGTGTCGCCGGCAGGTGAGTCACTTAGTGCGGGACACACCGATGTGACGGCAGAGGGCAGTTCGTTCTCGATTGATGTTGAGAATGTATCCCTTTGGTCGGATGAGATACCGACGCTTTATTCGCTTTACATTCATTCGGGAGATGAGCACATTGTGCTTCCCGTAGGATTCAAGAGAATTGAGGTTAAGGACAAGGTTGTTTACGTGAACGGTGAAAAGGTCAAGGTCAAGGGCGTGAATCGCCATGACAGCCACCCGCTTCTCGGAAGCGCTACGCCAGTTGAGCATATGCGCCGTGACCTTCTCATAATGAAGGCTCACAACGTAAACATGATACGTACAAGCCATTACCCGAATGATCCGAGGCTTCTTGCAATGGCGGATGAGCTCGGAATCTATATATGCGACGAGACAGACATTGAAACTCACGGAATGCGTCCTTGGAACAGGATATCTGATGACCCGGAATGGGAGGAGGCATATGTTGACCGTGCGCGCCGCATGGTGGAGCGTGACAAGAACCATGTGTCCATAATATTCTGGTCGCTCGGAAACGAGAGCGGTCTTGGATGTAATCACTACGCAATGTCAAAGTATATGCATGAGCGTGACGGCAGCCGTCTCGTTCACTACGAGGGCGCTGCGGTTCACTACACGGGCGGAAAGAGCCTGACCGATTTGGTTGACATCGAAAGCCACATGTATACAAGCCCCGACGGCGCTGTTGACTACTGCAAGAACAAGAAATATACGCTGCCCTTCTTCCTTTGCGAGTACAGCCACGCTATGGGCAACGGTCCCGGAGACCTCCGGGAATACTGGGATGCGGTATACGCGCATGACGAATTTTTCGGCGGATGCGTATGGGAGTTCACCGATCACTCAGTGGCAATCGGCGACAAATACGGAGCGCCTTCGTACACATACGGCGGAGACTTCGGCGACAAGCCGAACGACGGCAATTTCTGCGTTGACGGTCTTGTATATCCTGACAGACGCCCGCATACTGGACTTCTTGAGCTCAAGGAGGCTATAAAGCCGTTCGCGGTATATGACGTTGATTCACAGAAGGGCAAATTCAGAGTTAAGAACTTAAGATATTTCTCCGATCTTTCGGACTGCGAGCTTTTGTGGTCGCTTGAGAAAAACGGAAAGAGCATTGCCGCAGGCAAGATTGATTCGCTCGCCATAGGACCGCAGCGCACACGCTCATACAGCGTCGATTACGGCAATGTTTGCCTCACGGGAGCGCTTTATCTCAATATATCCGTGCGCCAGTCGCGTCCTACGCCTTGGGCGCCCGCCGGATATGAGATTGGCTCCTCACAGCTTGAGCTTCCCGTAACTGACAGCCGTTATGAGGAAAAATGCGCTCACAGGTCACGTCCCGCGCCCACAGTCTGCGAGACTGAGCGCGAAATCGCTGTTACTGCAGGCGAGACTGTTTACACATTCGATAAAGTAAGCGGTATGATTATGGGTATTGTGGACAACGGATGCGAGATGATATCGGCGCCGATTGTTCCGACCGTATGGCGCGCACCGACTGACAACGACAGAAATATTATGTGGGACTGGAAGCATCACGCATTTGACCGCGCTTACGTTAAGTGCTATGAATGCTCGCTTTTGCCGACAGAGGACGGCAGGGTTTCGGTCATGGCGAAAATCTCGCTTGGCGGATATACGCAGTCGCCTATTCTTCACGCTGACGTGACGTATACGGTTCACCCGTGCGGCAAGCTTACCGTTAAATATGACGTTCTGGCTGACGTTATCGCGCAGGACAAAAAGCGTGCGGAGAGGGAAATTGCCGAGGGCAGACATCCTCACGACACGATATTCCTTCCGAGATTCGGCGCTGAGATAAAGATGCCTGAGGGCACTGAAAATATGCGCTATTTCGGCTTCGGACCGTATGAAAGCTACATCGACAAGAGACTTGCCTCAAGAATGGGCGAGTTTGCGTCAACGGTACATGAAAGCTATGAGCCGTATGTTCATCCGCAGGAGAATTCGAGCCATTACGGAACGCGCTGGGCGATTGTTTCCTCAGTCGCGGGACACGGACTCATGTTCACCGAGGAAAGCGCTCCGTTCTCCTTCACGGCATCTCACTATAGTTCAAAGCTTCTCTCGGAGACGGCGCATCACTATGAGCTGAAGCCTGAGGCTGAAACGACCGTCAACATCGACTATAAGCAGTCGGGCATCGGCTCCAACTCATGCGGACCGTCCCTCAACCGCAAATACAGACTCGACGACGAGAAATTCACGTTCGAATTTTCAATTCGTCCCGTTGTCGCGGGAGAGGTTGACCCCTACGACTATCTCTGATATTCATAGGCGGCGCGGAGCGCAAATATAATATCAAAAAAGGATTTCGATTTATCGGAATCCTTTTTTATCTGCAGTTTTTGGGGAATGATATGACGAAATATTTGATTTGTGCGTTTTTGTCCGCGGCGGGTGCCGCTATAGTACACGAGGCGGGGCATGTTGCCGCGTCAATGCTCTGCGGGCGGCGTGTAAACCGCCTGCGGGCGGTGATGGGAGGACTTTCAATGATGATGTCGGGCACATCTTCATATGGTGAGACTTTATTCATCGCGTCGGGCGGCGCCGTGTTCAACCTCATTTCTGCGCTTTTGCTTTTGCCTTTCCCGTCGCTTTCGCTTTTTTGCAGGTTCTCGTTTGGCACAGCGATATATAATTTAATCCCTTTGCCCGGAACGGACGGCGAGATGATGCTTCTGTCAATTCTGTCATGGAAAATAAAGCGCTGTGACGCGCCCATGACGGCGGTGAGAATAACAAGGGGTGTCTCTGATATATTTTTGGCGCTGTTTTTCGTGCTTGTGATTTACATAAACGCGGTCGGTGTCGGCGACGGGGCGGCGCTGCTTTTGGCGCTCGTGTTTATGCTGATGCGGAAAACGGCGG
>JAJQHI010000032.1 GCA_021199825.1 Bacillota bacterium | reverse complement strand
CGTCTGCCGCGTACGGGTCCTTGTAGGTGTAGGTGTCGGTCGGTGTCGTCGGCTCCGCCGTCTGCTGAGGCTGCTGCGGTGCAGCAGTTTGCGGCTGCTGAGGTGCCGCGGTTTGCGGTGCCGATGTCTGAGGCTGTGCCTGAGGCGCTGCCGGCGCTTCCAGCTGAGTGCCGCAGACAGTGCAGAAAACGGCTTCATCAGAGCACATAGTGCCGCATCTTGAACATTTTTTCATATCTGCTCTCCTAATATAATTTTATTGGGGTCACGCCCGCGGACAAATTTATTCATACGTTCATGATGAACGTCAATATTTATTCGGAGCTTCCCTTAATAATTTTACAGCATCGGCGCGCCTTTGTCAACATTAAATGTGCGCGAAATTTTTATTACGCAGCATTTTTTCGGCGCACCGCCTGCGTTTTTCAGTTAAAGCGACTTTGTTTCGACCTCGTGCTTTGCCATGGCGATAAACTCGTCAGTGCTCATCACGATAGCCTTGTTTTCCTCCTTGCGGCTGCGCACCGAAACGGTTCCCGTCTCGCGCTCGCGGTCACCAAGCACCAAAACATAGGGGATTTTCTGCATTTGCGCGTCACGCACCTTATATCCGATTTTCTCGTTGCGCGAATCAAATTCGGCGCGGAGTCCCTCGGACTGGAGCTTTTCCGTCAGCTCACGCGCATATTCGTCGATATCGGAGCGTATTGTCATCACGCGGATTCCGACAGGGGCGAGCCAGAGCGGGAACGCGCCCGCGAAATGCTCGGTGAGTATGCCGATAAAGCGCTCGATTGAGCCGAACACGACGCGGTGAATCATAATCGGGCGGTGCTTTTCGTTGTCCGCTCCCACATATGAAAGGTCAAACCTTTCGGGGAGGTTCATGTCGAGCTGAATTGTGCCGCACTGCCACGTTCTGCCGATGCAGTCGCGGATGTGGAAGTCTATTTTCGGTCCGTAAAACGCGCCGTCGCCCTCATTTACAACGTAGTCAACGCCGATTTCATCAAGCGCGCCGCGAAGTCCGTCGGTCGCCAGCTCCCACATCTCATCAGTTCCGATTGAGTTTTCGGGGCGGGTGGACAGCTCAACGTGATACGTAAAGCCGAAAAGCCCGTATACATAGTCAATGAGGTTGTATACGCCCTTTATTTCATCCTTTATCTGATCGGGGCGCATGAATATGTGCGCGTCGTCCTGCGTGAAGCAGCGCACACGCATAAGTCCGTGCAGCGCGCCTGACATCTCATGGCGGTGAACAAGACCGAGCTCGCCGATTCTGAGCGGGAGGTCCTTGTAGCTCCAGATTTTGCGCTTATAAACGAGCATTCCGCCGGGGCAGTTCATGGGCTTTATCGCGAAATCGTTGTTGTCGATTTTCGTCGTGTACATATTTTCTCTGTAGTGGTCCCAGTGACCTGATCTCTCCCAAAGCTCGCGAGAGAGCATGACGGGGGTTTTAATCTCCTCGTATCCCGCCTTTTGATGAATCTCGCGCCAGAAGTCCTCCAAGGTGTTGCGGAGCACCATTCCCTTCGGCAAAAAGAACGGGAAGCCGGGTCCCTCATCGTATATGTCGAAAAGGTCAAGCTCGCGTCCGAGGCGTCTGTGGTCACGTGCCTTAGCCTCCTCCATCATTGTGTTGTATTCGGACAGAAGCGTCTTGTTCGGGAACGCGACACCGTATATTCTGCGCAGCATTTTGTTTTTGGAGTCTCCCTCCCAGTAAGCGCCCGTGAGAGCCGTAAGCTTGAACGCCTTAACAGCGCCCGTTGAGAAAAGGTGAGGTCCCGCGCACAAATCGACAAACTCGCCCTGACGGTAAAACGATATTTCCTCGCCTTCGGGCACGCGACCGATTAAGGCAACCTTGTAAGGCTCGCCCGCCTCCTCCATGAGCTTTACAGCCTCATCTCTTGAGAGCGTGAAGCGCTCCATTTTGTAATTCGCCTTCACGATTTTCTGCATCTCCGCCTCGATTTTAGGCAAATCCTCCTGCGTGAACGGGTCCTCGCGGTCAATGTCATAGTAAAAGCCGTTCTCAATCGCGGGTCCTATGGTGAGCTTTGATTCGGGGTAAAGGCGCTTGACAGCCTGAGCGAGAATGTGGCTCGCCGTATGGAAAAAGGCATGCTTTCCCTCAGCGTCGTCAAATGTATAAAGCTTAACCTCGCAGTCCTTCGATATAACGTGCGTCAGGTCAACGGTCACCCCGTCAACGCCCGCGGAAATCACCTCACGCGAGATAAGTCCCGCTTCCTTCGCCGCGTCATATACCGAAATCGGCTCCTCGGACGTGTACTCCGCACCGCCCGCAAAATTGATCTTAATCATATTATATATTCCTCCCTGAAGAAAAATGATGACAAAATAAAAGCGGCAGTACGTGAAAAATCACAACTGCCGGGGTGCGCCATAGCGCACGGTTCCACCCGTGCTTTAACTCATTGATTATAAAATTAAAGCTCGCGAAAGGGGTATCCTTTGGGGTCGGCGCACGCGGTTCCAGCTCGGCGGTTTCCCGCCGCCCGCGATTCTCTGTAACGCCTCGCACCCTCGGACATGTCTTTCGGTTTGAATTGTTTTTTACATTACCTTAAATCTGCGCTTGCGCCTGTTGTAGTCGGAGCGCGGATTCAATATTTCGCGCCAGTCAAGGTCGCCGCGCTCAAGCGCGCGCACAACGATTTCAGCCGTCGCGATATTTGTCGCCATGGGGACGTTGTGACCGTCGCAAAGACGCAGAAGATTATATTCCGCCTCGTCAAATTCGGGCTTTGGCGTCGCCGAACGGAAATAAAGCAGCACATCAATCTCGTCGCATGATATTCGCGAGGTAATCTGCTGTTCCCCGCCGTGACTGCCGGGAAGAAGCGATTCTATATTTAATCCTGTGGCGTCACTGAGCACCGACGCCGTTTTGGCTGTCGCGCAGATATGATGCCTTGACAATATGCCGCAGTAGGCGATACAGAACTGTATCGCAAGCTCTTTCCTTGTATCGTCCGCAATGATTGCTATCTCCATATACGACACCTCCTTTGTGTCCCTGAAATCTATATATTTTACTGAATTTCGTTTATTCGTCCCACTCCTCGGTGTCGGGCGCTGTCCGGTCGTTTATGTCCTCGCCCTCGTCGTCCGGGTCCTCACGGCGCAGAATGCGCGCCCTTCCGCGTATTTTCACACCCGAAAGCAGCGGAACCTCCTCCCCCGTCATCCGCATGGCGATATTATAAAACGCCTCAGGGGACACCGCGCTTTCAATGACCGCGGCGGGTCTGCCGAGCTCCTGCCCGTCCTTCATTTCCTCATCGTACGGTATAACTCCGAAAAGGGGCGCCCTTACCCTGTCTATCATAGGCACAATCCGCCGCTCGCCGCGTCCCGTGCGGTAGCAGTTTATAATCAGGTGCAGTCCCGTCACCCCGTCGGCAAAAAGCGTGTCAGCCGTAATCGAGGCGGCTCTGAGGGAGGGCTCTGATGTCGTTGAGACGATTATCGCCTCGTAATCTGTCACCTTATGCACGCCCAAAGGGAAATCGGCTCCCCCCGGCGTGTCGATTATGAGATAATCGGCGTGTATTTTGTCAGCCGAATAAATCGCGGCGCGCGCCGCCTGCTGCGGAGATATGTATCTGCCCGCCGCGGGAACGGTGCAGTAATAAAGCTCATCGCACCGCGGGTCGCGGAGCATTGCCTCTCCCGGCTCAACTCTCCCGTCGGAAACGTCGGCTAAATCAAACATCCCGCCGCTTTCATATCCGAGGAAAATGTCAAGCGTTCTGTTTTTTACATCGCAGTCCGCCAAAAGAACACGATATCCCGAAAGCGCCAGCGCAAACGCGAGGTTCACGGCAACGGTCGATTTGCCGACCCCGCCCTTTGAGGACGTTATCAGATATATTCCGCTTTTGTCCATTCTCACGCCGCTCCTGCTTTATTTTGATTTGAAAGGGGGATTTTATGAGCAGCAAAGCTGCTCATGGAGCATAGCTCCTCACGCCTTTGGCTCAGTGCTTCACTCGCGTATATTTTTTGAAATCTGTGATTTCTAAAAATATACGACGGGGTAAGTATGAGAAGCTATGCTGCTCATACTTACCTCTATTGTATCACACGGTTTCGCGCTTGTCAACATTTTTGACGAAAAGAGTTTCACGCGGCAAATAAATTTCAAAAATCGGTGTAAAAAAGCCGTTAAAACGAGCAACTGTCAGTTCATTTTGCACTGAAGCTGCCCCGAATTGGAGTTTTTTGCTTTTTCGTGCCGCCGCGCTCTGAAATTTAATTTGCGCTCACGCGCATAATTTTTTCAGATTGGTCACAAATTATTCTAATAAAATGTTGTAGGCACATGATAAAATGAAATCGGACAGAAAAAAGAAAAGAAAAGTCACAGCGAA
>JAJQHI010000080.1 GCA_021199825.1 Bacillota bacterium | reverse complement strand
ACCTTGAGCCTGTCGGAAGATATAAGTTCGACAAAAAGATGTCCATAGGCAAGAGAATTGCGGGATATACGCTGACACGCGACGCCGTGAGCCCCGCTACCGGTGAAATCGTTGAGGTGGCAGGCACCAAGCTTGACGAGAAAGCGGCGATGAGAATTGAGCACGCGTGTGTTTCTGAGGCTTGGATTGAGGCGCCCGACGGAGCTGAAATCAAGGTATTCACAAACGGTACGGTTCTCCCTGAGGACGTTCTCGGATATGACCTTAAGGACTGCGGCGTCACCGAAAAGTGCGTTATGTCAGTTCTCGGCGCTATTATCGATGAGGCTGAGGGCGAGGAGGAGAAAATTAAATCTCTCGCTAAGCGCCGTCTGGCTGAGCTCTGTCCGAAGCACATCACGAAAGAAGATATTTTTGCGTCAATCGGATACCTTCTCAACCTCTCGCATGAGGTCGGCACGATTGACGATATCGACCACCTTGGAAACAGACGTCTGCGCTCCGTCGGTGAGCTTTTGCAGAATCAGATAAGAATAGGTCTTGCCCGCATGGACAAGAACATCAAGGAAAAGATGTCCATTCAGGACACCGAATCCGTCAACCCGCAGCAGCTCATAAACATTCGCCCGATTACAACGGCGATAAGGGAATTTTTCGGCTCGTCTCCGCTCTCGCAGTTCATGGACCAGTCAAACCCGCTTGCTGAGCTGACGCATAAGCGCCGTCTTTCGGCTCTCGGTCCCGGCGGACTTTCACGTGACCGCGCATCGTTTGACGTGCGTGACGTTCACTACACTCATTACGGACGCATATGCCCGATTGAGACCCCTGAGGGACAGAATATAGGACTTATCTCATATCTTGCGACATACGCGAGGGTGAGCGATTACGGCTTCCTTGAGGCGCCGTACCGCCGCGTTGACAAGGAGACGGGAGTTGTTACGGATGAGGTTGTCTATATGACGGCGGATGTCGAGGACAACTACGTCATTGCGCAGGCGAACGAGCCGCTGGACGAGGAGCATAAATTCAAGAACCGCAGAGTTACGGCGCGCGACCGCTCTGAAATCATAGACACGGCGCGCGAAAACGTGGACTTCATGGACGTATCGCCTAAGATGCTCGTGTCTGTTTCGACGGCTATGATTCCGTTTGTCGAAAACGACGACAACTCGCGCGCGCTGATGGGTTCCAACATGCAAAAGCAGGCGGTCCCGCTTCTGGTGACCGAGTCGCCTATTGTCGGCACGGGAATGGAATATAAGGCTGCCATGGACTCCGGCGTTGTAATACGTGCCAAGGAGGGCGGATTTGTTGAGAGAGTAACCGCTGACGATATCACGGTTCACGGTGACAGCGGAGCCACAACGACATATCATCTTACAAAATTCAAGCGTTCCAACCAAGGAACATGCATAAATCAGCGCCCCATTGTCGATATCGGCGACAGAGTTGAGGAGGGCGAGTGCATTGCGGACGGTCCTTCAACCGCGGAGGGTGAGATTTCACTCGGAAAGAATGCGCTTGTCGGCTTCATGAGCTGGGAGGGCTACAACTACGAGGACGCCGTCCTTTTGAATGAAAGGCTCGTGCGCGACGATGTGTACACATCGATTCACGTCGAGGAATATTCGCACGAGGCGCGTGAGACAAAGCTCGGCGCCGAGGAGATAACGCGCGAGATACCTAATGTCGGCGAGGACGGTCTTAAGGATTTGACCTCGGACGGCGTTGTAAGGATCGGTACTGAGGTCAGAGCCGGTGATATCCTGGTCGGAAAGGTAACGCCCAAGGGCGAGACTGAGCTGACCGCTGAGGAAAGGCTTCTTCGCGCAATATTCGGCGAAAAGGCAAGAGAGGTCAGGGACACGTCCCTGCGCCTGCCGCACGGCGAGACGGGAATCGTCATCGACGTGAAGCAGTTCTCACGCGAAAACGGAGACGAGCTGCCGCCCGGTGTAAACAAGGTTGTGCGCGTTTATATCGCGCAGAAGAGAAAGATTTCGGTCGGCGACAAAATGGCGGGTCGTCACGGAAACAAGGGCGTTGTATCACGCATACTCCCGCCTGAGGATATGCCGTTTTTGCCCGACGGAACGCCGCTTGACATCGTGCTCAATCCTATGGGTGTGCCGTCCCGAATGAATATAGGTCAGGTGCTTGAGGTTCATCTTGGAATGGCAGCGAGAACGCTCGGATGGAAGATAATGACCCCTGTGTTCGACGGCGCGACGGAAAAGGAAATCACCGAATGCCTCGCTATGGCGGGACTCGGACGTGAACCGTTCCCGAACGAAAACTATGACGGCAAGCCGCTTTATGAGGTTATAGGCGTACAGAGAGTCAACGGAAAGCTCTGCGATAAGCTTCGTGCACTCACCGCTGAGGAGAGGGGTGACAAGGAATATCAGGCGAAGCTTCTCGAAGAGGGCACACTGCGCATTGTTGACGGAAAGACGAAGCTTTACGACGGAAGAACGGGCGAGTCGTTTGATAACCCGGTAACCGTCGGAATCATGTATTACCTCAAGCTTCACCATTTGATTGACGATAAGATTCACGCACGCTCCACGGGTCCTTATTCGCTTATCACTCAGCAGCCTCTGGGAGGCAAGGCTCAGTTCGGCGGACAGAGATTCGGAGAGATGGAGGTCTGGGCGCTTGAGGCGTATGGCGCGGCTTATACCCTTCAGGAGATTCTGACCGTCAAGTCGGACGACGTTGTGGGACGTGTTAAGGCATATGAGGCTATAGTAAAGGGACAGAACATCCCTCAGCCCGGTGTGCCTGAGTCGTTCAAGGTGCTTGTTAAGGAGCTTCAGGCGCTGGCACTTGACATCAATGTGCTTGATGACGACGGCAATGTGGTAGACCTTTCGACACTTTCGGATGATATGGATCCGACATCCTCAGCCCCCGTGGTTGATGAGGAGGATATAGGGGAGACTGTCGCAACGGACGACATTGAGGATGCGTTCGTGCTGAAGGATCCCGACGAAAACGATGATTATATTTTCTCGGATGACGAGCAGTCATATGACAGCGATTCCGATGAGGAAGAGATTTATTGAGCGTGAGAGGGGAACAACAGAATGGATAACAATATGTTTAATTCTATCAAAATCGGGCTTGCGTCCCCTGAGAAGATAAGAAGCTGGTCGTACGGCGAGGTTACAAAGCCTGAGACCATCAACTACAGGACGCTCAAGGCTGAACGCGACGGACTTTTCTGTGAGTGCATTTTCGGACCGACGAAGGACTGGGAGTGCCTTTGCGGAAAGTATAAGCGCATACGCTATAAGGGCAAGGTCTGCGAAAAGTGCGGCGTTGAGGTGACGACTAAAAAGGTGCGCCGTGAGCGCATGGGACATATTGAGCTTGCCGCTCCCGTATCCCATATCTGGTATTTCAGAGCCGTTCCCTCAAGAATAGGGCTTATGCTCGACATTACGCCTCATAACCTTGAAAAGGTGCTTTATTTCGCAAGCTATATCGTCCTTGATCCGGGCGAGGGTACAGGTCTTGAGAAAAAGCAGCTGCTCACTCGTGCGCAGTATCTCGATTATTACGAAAAATACGAAAAGGACTTCCGCGTCGGAATGGGCGCGGAGGCGATAAAGGAGCTTTTGTCCGAGCTCGACCTTGATGAAATGTCGCGCTCGCTCAAAGAGGACCTTGTGGGCGCGTCCGGACAGAAAAAGGTGCGCATTGTAAAGCGCCTTGAGCTTGTTGAGGCGTTCCGCAAGTCGGGAAATCGTCCTGAATGGATGATTCTCGATGTGATTCCCGTAATCCCGCCTGAAATTCGTCCTATGACGCAGCTTGACGGCGGCAGATTCGCGACCTCAGACCTCAACGACCTTTACCGCCGTGTCATCAACAGAAACAACAGACTCAAAAATCTTCTTGAACTGAACACGCCGGACATCATTGTGCGCAATGAAAAGCGTATGCTTCAGGAGGCGGTTGACGCTCTCATAGACAACGGCCGCCGCGGCAAGCCCGTTACGGGTCCCTCAAACAGACCTCTCAAGAGCCTGTCGGAGATGCTCAGAGGTAAGCAGGGACGCTTCCGCCAAAACCTGCTCGGCAAGCGTGTTGACTATTCGGGACGTTCCGTTATCGTTGTCGGACCTGACCTGAAAATTTATCAGTGCGGTGTCCCGAAGGAGATGGCGCTTGAGCTTTTCAAGCCCTTCGTAATGAAGAGGCTTGTTGAGACGCAGAAGGCGTCCAACATCAAGGAGGCTAAGCGCAAGGTGGAAAGAGCGGCGCCTGAGGTATGGGACGCGCTTGAGGTTGTTATCAAGGACCACCCCGTCCTTTTGAACCGTGCGCCGACGCTTCACAGGCTTTCAGTTCAGGCGTTTGAGCCGATTTTGGTCGAGGGCAAGGCTATAAGGCTTCACCCGCTCGTCTGCAA